>JALOOS010000343.1 GCA_025454275.1 Desulfobacterales bacterium
TCGAAGGGCGGCTCGGTGTCGTCCTGCTGGGTGACGCTGTACTGCATGGGAGAGAGCTTCTTCTTCAGCTCGGCGTCGCCCGGTTTGACGTAGCCGGAGCCGGAGGTCTGGCTCCCCTGGGCCTTGGCCGGTGCGCCCCACACCTGCCGGATGAATTGGTCGCGCCCCGACCCCTGGCGGTAGAGCCCGTAGCGCAGCGAGTTCTTCATGAAGTAGTCCTGGTGGTAATCCTCGGCGGCGTAGAAGGCGGCGGCCGGAAGGATCTCCGTGACCACCGGCTTGGCGAACCGCCCCGAGCGGTCGAGCTCGGCCTTGGACGCTTCGGCCTGGCGCCGCTGCTCCTCATCGTGGTAGAAGATCGCCGTCCGGTACTGGGGGCCGCGGTCCACGAACTGGCCGCCCGGGTCGGTGGGGTCCACGTGGCGCCAGAAGATATCGAGAAGCTGCCGGTAGGAGATCTTCTGCGGATCGAAGACCACCTGGACGGCCTCGTAGTGGCCGGTGCCGCCCGCGGTCACCTCTTCGTAGGTGGGGTTTTCTTTCTTACCCCCGGTGTAGCCGGAGATCACCTCGATCACGCCCTCGGCCTTCTCGAAGTCGGCCTCGGAACACCAGAAGCAGCCGCCGGCAAAGGTGGCTTTGGACTTATCCGTGGTTTTCGTGCCCATGTCGGTCGTCTTTCCCGTCGGTTTTTCAGCCGTGCCGCCGGTAACGGCCAGGGCCGCGGCGGCGATCATCGCTGCAAATATCATCCATGTGGTCTTCATCGGGTCCTCCTGCACATCACCTGATGGCAGACAAACAATAGGACCTTGCCGGAGAGATTCAATGGGCGGGGATCTTCGCCGCGGTCAGCCAGCGGACCGCCCGGGTGGACATGGGAGCTCCTTCCGCCGGATCGCCGGCGGCGCCGTCCGTTTTCGAGAGGCTTTGAAAATCGCCGCGGACTGTGGTATGCGATACGGGTTCCGCAGTCTATCCGGACCGACCCGAACCTCAAACGGGGAATGCCTCGCCATGAAAGCGCACGCCCTCAGCAAACGCCCGACGTCGGACTCGATGGTGCTGGCCGTCGTGCTCATCGCGACGGTCTACTGGGTGCTCGACTCGGTTCTGAACATCTTCTTCTCCAACCAGTACAACCTGATCGCCAAGCTGGTCGGACCCTGAACGAGGCGACCCGGCGGCTCAACGAATCCGAGGAGCTCTGGCGCTCGCTGGTGGAGACCGCACCGGACACCATCATGACCGTGGATCACTCCGGCGTCATCCGCTTCGTCAACCACTCGCTCATCGGCCTGCCCCCCGAGAAGGTCAACGGCCGCCGCCTCTACGACCTGTTGCCGGAGTCCGAACGCGGGCTGGCCGAAGAACTCGTGCAGCGGGTCCTGCGCACCGGCCAGGCCGAGGCGTTCGAGGTCCGCACGGGGAACCCGAACCTCCCCTCCTGGTATTCGTTCCGGGTCGGCCCGCTGCGCCTGCACAGCCGCACCGTCGCCGCCACCATCATCTCGAGCGACACCACCGACTTCAAGCGGGCCGAGGAGCTGATCCGCTACAAGGAGCTCTTCGAGAACGTCGGCGACGGGGTCTTCATTTTGAACGCCGCCGGCCGGATCATCGAACCGAACGACCGCCTGCTGGAGAAGACCGGCTACAGCCGCGAGGAGCTGACGGCCCTCTCCCTGGGCGACATGGTCTCCCCGGCGCAGGCCGGGCTGGCCGCGAAGATCCTCGCGCAGACCGCGACCGACGGCGAGAGCCGCTACGAGATGGACCTCAAGGCCAAAGACGGCCGGATGATCGCCTGCGACATCAGCGTCCGCCGGGTGATGTTCGCCGGCATGGCCTGCTTTCTCTGCGTCGCCCGGGACATCACCCGGACCCGGCTCCTGCACAACCAGCTCATCCGCTCGGAGCGGCTGGCCGCCACCGGCCAGCTGGCGGCCTCCATCGCCCACGAGATCAACTCCCCGCTCCAGGGCATCAGCGCGCTTCTGAACGTCGTCCGGTCCAAATACGAGGAGGACGCCTACCTGACGCGCAAACTCGATCTTGTGAAGAGCGCCTTCAACAGCATCCGCGACACGGTCAAGAACCTGATCGACCTCAACCGGCCCGGCAAGGAGAAGAAACAGCCGGCCGACGTGAACCAGGTGGTCGAGAACACCATGGCCCTCGTCCGCAGCCTGCTCAAAAAGAACATCATCTCGGCGGAGCTCGATCTGGCAGCCGCCAATCCCACCCTGTACGCCTCGCCGCAGCAGCTGGCCCAGGTCCTCATGAACCTCATCAACAACTCGGTCGAGGCCATCACCGGGGTGCCCGGCTACTACGAGAAGGCCCACCTCGCCGAGGGCAACGGCGGCAGGATCAGGGTGAGAACGCAGAACCGGGGGGATGAGCTCCTGGTGGAGCTTCAGGACACCGGGCCGGGGATCCCGGAAGCCGACCTGGAGCGCATTTTCGATCCCTTCTTCACCAGCAAGAAGCCCATGGGGATGGGGGTGGGGCTGAGCATCTGCCACGGGATCATCGAGGACCACAAAGGCCGGATTTCGGCCGCCAACGCCCCGGGGGGCGGGGCGATGTTCACCATCGCGCTGCCGGCCCGGCAGGAGGCCGGCGCCGCCTGAGAATGCCCCTCACCCGTCCGCTCCGCCCGGGTCAGACCGCCCCGAGATCCTCATCGGCCATCGCCGTGCGCACCGCCTCGGCGATCGCCGCCTCCTGGGTTCGGCCGACATGCTGGGCTTTGAGCTGGGCCTCGCGGCGCACCAGCTCGAAGCGCAGGTCGCCCGTTCCCGGTTTGCGGTAGATCAGCTTCACATCGACGCTGACGCAGAGGTCCACGAACTCATGGAGCGGCAGGCATTTCATCGATAGGGTTCCTCCTCCCCACCCCTTCCGGCAGGGATGCTCCCGGGGTCAACCGGCATAGGGTTTGCCGCACTCCTTGCAGCGGCCGTCCGCACCGATCACCCCGATGCAGTTCTCGTCGCTGCAAAGCCGCCGGCGGGACCAGTCGTCCAGTCCCTCCTCGGGCTGAGGCGCCTCCTCTTCTGTTTGATGGGAGGGCTCAACGGCCGCCGGGGCCGGCTCCTTCTCCGCTGCCGCTGCGGCCTCCCCCTCCCCGGCATAGGGTTTGCCGCACTCCTTGCAGCGGCCGTCCGCACCGATCACCCCGATGCAGTTCTCGTCGCTGCAAAGCCGCCGGCGGGACCACGCCGCGGCCTCCTCCTCCAAAAGGTCATCCCCGTCGCGTCGCTCATC
>JALOOS010000344.1 GCA_025454275.1 Desulfobacterales bacterium
GCTACTTCGTCGTATTTCCCTCCGGCTTCAAATTTCTGTTGAGCTTCGGGGCGGATTACATCCGCACCCTGCCCTCGATGCGCGAGTACCTGGACTTTTCCACCAAGCTCATGATCGCCTTCGGACTGGTCTTCGAGATGCCGGTGCTCTTGACCCTCCTCGCACGCCTGGGCGTGACCTCGGTCGAAGCCTTGAAGCGCAACCGCCGCTACGCCATCGTCCTCTCTTTCGTCGTGGCCGCCTTCCTGACCCCCGACGTGGTCTCGATGCTGCTGCTGGCCGTGCCGCTCATGATCCTCTACGAGGTGGCCATCGTGGGGGCGCGGCTCGTCACCCGAAATAAAACCGGCTCCGCGAAGGAGGAAAACAGGCCGGCCTGACCCGTTCCCCGTTCGTTGCGAGGCTGAATCGGCATTGACAATCAGGGTCGGCCCTGATAAAAAATAAGTCTTGAGTTGGGCATTCTGATGGTCATCCGGCAAGAACCACTAACTCAAAGGAGGCAGAGGGAGAGGAGATGAAGACGCGCATTTGGACGATCGTTTTGGCGGTGGCGGTGTGCCTGCTCTTTGCGGCCGGGATCTACGCCAAGGTGGCCGACGTGAGAAAGCCGACAGCAAGGTCCAGAAGTGCATCGAATGCCACAAGCAGTGCGGCGAGGCGCCCAAGGGCAAGGACGCGCCCAAGCTCGACAAGAAGGCCAAGATGGCCTGGATCGCCGAGGCCTTCCATGAAAACTGCCTGAGCTGCCACCGGGAATTCAACAAGGACTTCAAACCCGAAAAGAAAGCCCCCGTCACCTGCAACGACTGCCATCCGAAACAAAAGTAAAGAGAACCGACTTCAAAAAGAAAGCGGCGCGTCCGGCCGGACGCGCCGTTCTCTTTTTTTGATCGATGCGAGGCGGCCGGTTTACTTCCTTTTGAGGGCCATTCCCGCCCATTCGAACTCCTCGGCACGCCAGACGCACTCGAAAGAACGGCTGTAGGCCGAAAGCAGCTCATCGCATTCCTCAGCGCGAATCCCTGAGAGAACGACGTTCCCACCGCCTGCGGTCAAGCTCGCGAGGCGGGGCGCCAGTCCGGCCAGGGTCGGCAGGCGCAGGTTGGCGGCGACGAGCCGGAAGCGGCGGTCGATCCCCTCCAACGGCCGGTCTGCAATTTCGATTCTCCCATCGAGCCCGTTCAAGCGCACGTTCTGCCTTGCCTCGGCCACGGCGCACGGATCGATGTCGAGCCCCATCCCACCGGTGCACCCGAGCAGGACGGCCGCAATGGCCAGAATGCCGGTGCCGGTGCCGATATCGAGCACTTCCCCGCCGGCGGCCTCGGCGGCGATTCCGGGCCGGCGCAACATTTCTTCAATGGCTCTTAACGCCAAGCGGGTCGTCGGGTGCCGGCCGCCGCCGAAAGAGGCGCCGGGGCGGATGCGGATGAGGACATCGCCGGGTTGGAGAGAGACGGAGCGACCGGGCGGGGAGAGAACGATGCCTCGGGCGACCCGCACGGCGCGGTCGAACGAGGGCTCGAGGAAGGTGCGCCCGAGTTCGTGGGTGTAGGCAAGCTCGCCGGACGCCACGAGATCACGCAGCGCGGCCCGGAGAGCAATCCGTGGGAGCGATGGGCCGAGGGTTTTCAGGAGGTCGGCCGGCGTGCGGCGACCGCCGCCGATGAGGTCGAGGATGCGGCCCCGCAGCGCATCACTCTCTTTTTTTACGGGATCGGAAGGCGGCGGCATTGCGTACCAGGGCGGCGGCCCAGCCCGGGGTGCCGAGGGCGTGGATGTGGGTGTAGGTGGCGAGCACGTTCTTGTACAGGATCCCGTCGCGGCCGCCGTGGATGCCCGCGCCGCGCCGCATGCGAAAGACGAGATCGCCGTCGCGGCCGGTCCAGCCGAGCACCCGCGAGTAGTGAAACTCGTGGCCCCGGATTTCGGTGCCGGCCGGGAAAAAGGGGTTTTCCCCCTCCACGGCAACGACCGTGTAGCCGTGGCCCTGCGGCCGCTTGCAGAGGCCGAAGGCGACCGGCAGGACGCCGGTCATGGCGTAGCGCCGCCCCTCCACCTCGATGGCCTCGCCCAGGTACATCAGGCCCCCGCATTCGGCGTAGACCGGAAGCCCCTCCTCGACCCGCGTGCGCAGTTGCCGGTTGAAAGAGGTGTTGGCCGCGAGCTCGGCGGCATGGGTTTCGGGAAACCCTCCCCCGATGTAGAGGGCATCGATGTCGGGCAGGTCGGCATCCGCGAGAGGGCTTAACGCCGCGATATCGGCCCCGGCCGCCGCCAGCGCCTCCAGGTTTTCCGGATAGTAGAACTGGAAGGCCGAATCGCGCAGGACGCCGATCCGGACAAGCGGTGCGGCTGGCGGCTCCGCGGCGAACGCCGGGTGAGCGCCCGGAATCCCGGCGCAGACCGGGTCCACGCAAGGGGCGCTGCGGGCGATCCGGCTCATCGCCTCCAGGTCGATGTGCCGGGCGGCGGCCTGGGCCATGGCGCCGATCGCGTCGGCCGCCCAACCGTGCTCGGGGGTGGGCACGAGGCCCATGTGGCGTTCGGGGAAGATTTCGCGGCCGAGCTTCGGCAGGGCCCCGATCACCGGCACCCCGCTGTAATGCTCGATGCTGCGCCGGAGGATCGATTCGTGGCGCGCCCCGGCGACCCGGTTCAGGATGAG
>JALOOS010000085.1 GCA_025454275.1 Desulfobacterales bacterium
TCATGCCCGCACCCACTATGCGGCGCCCGGGATCGAATACGTCTGCGCGGACATCCGCGAACCGCTTGCGCCCTACGGCCGGTTCGACTTTATCTGGGTCCGCTTCGTTCTCGAGTACCATCGCGCCGCTTCGGCCGAGATCGTCCGCAACATCGCCACCGCGCTCGCACCGGGGGGAATTCTCTGTTTGGCCGACCTCGACCACAACTGCCTGAGCCACTACGCCCCTCCCCCGCGCCTGGAGCAGGCCCTGCACGGACTCATGGCGCGGCTCGAAAAAGGCGCCGACTTCGACCCCTACGCCGGCCGCAAACTCTACGCCTATCTCTACGATGCGGGTTTCGCCGACATCAAGGCCACCCTCTTTCCCCACCACCTCATCTACGGGCCGGCCCAAAAGAGCGATCTTTTCAACTGGACCAAGAAGGTCGAGATCGCGGCCCGAAACTCCGGCTACCCGTTCAAAGAGTACCCCGACGGCTTCGAGGGGTTCTTCGCCGAGTTCATCGCCTTTTTTCACGACCACCGGCGCTTCACCTACTCGCCGCTGATCTGCTGCCGCGGCCGGATGCCCGGCTGAGCGGCGATCAGCATCACCGCCGGCGGAGTAGGGTTTGACACGCATTTGAATCATCCGTATCATCCATACCAGATCTATAGGATTGCACCGGGGCGCTTTTCTTTCCCGCCCTGACCGCCACGGCCCAAGGGCTGTTCGCCCCGCCGATTGGAAAAACGCTCGCCATGGTCAGACACGCGTTGGTCCTCCTGGCAATCGTGCTGCTGTCGGCCGGACCCGCCGACGCCGAATCTACAGAATTGCGCCTCGGCCGGCTCGTTGCGGAAGCACTTGCCAACAGCCCCCGCATCGCGGCCGCGCGCGAGCGCCACGTTGCGCTCAAGGAGAAGATACCCCAATCGGGCGCGCTCGCGGACCCGATGCTCGGCGTCGGCGTGGTGAATCTGCCCACGAGCTTCGATTTCGACGAGGAGGACATGACGGCCAAGGAGATCTCGCTCTCCCAGAGCCTGCCGTTTCCCGGCAAGCGGGGCCTGAGCGAGGAGGTCGCCGCCCGCGAGGCGGATGCCGGCGCGGCGGAGGTGGCCGAGATCGCCAACCAGGTCGTGAAGGAGGTCAAGGGCGCCTTCTACGACCTTTCCCACGTCCACCGCAGCCTGGAGGTGACCCGGCGCAACCAGCGCCTCCTCGAGGAGCTCGCTGCGATCACTCACAGCCGCTACTCCCTCGGCCAGGGAATCCAGGAGGAGGTGGTCCGCAGTCGCGTGGAGATCTCGAAGATGCTCGATGAGCTCCTCATGCTCGAGCAGCGCCGTCGCGCCCTCGCGGCCCGGCTCAATTTCCTGCTGAACCGCCCGCCGCAGAGCCCCGTGGGGGTGCCGGAGGAGTTCGACTTCAGGCCCGCCCGCTTCTCCATCCCGGAACTCCAGGAGCAGGCGGCGGCGGACAACCCCATGCTGCTCGCCCTGCAGCAGGAGCTCGCGGCCCGCGGCAAGAGCATCGATCGCGCGCGGCGGGATTACTTTCCTGATTTCAACGTCAAGGTCGCCTACGGCCAACGAGACGACCGGGTGGACATGCTGACCGGAATGGTCGAAATGAACCTTCCCATCTTCGTCGCCTCCAGGCAGGAGCGCCGGGTGGCCGAGGCCTACGCCGATCTGCGCGCCACCCAGGCGAAATACGACAATGCCCGCAATGAACTCCTCTACCTGATCGCCGAGCAGGGATCGATGGCCCAGCGGCTCGAGCAGCGCGTGGCGCTCTACCGCACGGGGATCATCCCCCAGGCGCGGCTGCAGATCGACACGGCGCTGAGCGCCTACATGGTCGGCAGGGCCGACTTCATGACCCTCCTCGACAGCCGCATGCGGCTCTACCGGTATGAGCTCGATTTTCACGAGGCGGTGACCGAGTACGAAAAGAGCCTGGCCGCCCTGGAAGCGGCCGTGGGGACGGATCTCCCCCGGGAGGAGGCGAAATGAGAGGCCGGGTTTCGGCCCTCCTGCTGCTGGCAGCGCTCGCAGCCCTCGGCGGGCCAGGCCATGCCCAGCACCCGCAGAGCCACGGCGCGCTTTCCCGCTCGCCGGCCGCGGCCGGCGATCACCTCGACGACCTCAAGGGGCTGACCATGGAGGCCCTTCAAAAAGAGGGCCGGGTCCGGGAGGTCGCCCCGGGCTCGGTTCACATCTCCCCCGAGCGCCAGCAGCTGATCGGGGTGCGGTTCGGGACGGTCGCGAAACGCGACCTTCAGAAAGAGATCCGCACGGTGGGCCGGATCGAGACCGACGAAAAGCGCATCGGCATCGTCTCCCCCAAGATCGGCGGGTGGATCGAGGAGCTCTACGTGGACTTCACCGGGAGGTTCGTGCGCGCCGGGGAGCCGCTGCTCACGATCTACAGCCCGGAGCTCGTCGCCACCCAGGAGGAGTACCTGCTGGCCCTCGCGGCCAAGCGCGACTGGGCGAAGAGCCCCTTTGCAGAGGTGGCCGAGGGCGGCAGCCTGCTCGCCGAATCCGCCCGCCGGCGGCTCAAGCTCTGGGACATCAGCGACGCCCAGATCCGGGCGCTCGAAGCGAGCCGCGAGCCGAAGAAGACCCTGACCCTCTATAGCCCCTTCACCGGCCACGTGCTCGCGAAAACCGTCAACAAGGGGCAGTTCGTCGAGGCCGGCACGGCCCTCTTCCGGATCGCCGACCTTTCGGTCGTCTGGCTCATCGCCGACATCTACGAATACGAGCTGCCCGCCATCCGCCTGGGGCAGGCGGCCACGATCCAGATGGCCTATTACCCCGGGGAGCGTTTCACCGGCAAGGCCACCTACATCTACCCCACGCTCGACCCCCAGACCCGGACCGCCCGTGTCCGCTACGAGTTCGCCAACCCGCAGGGCAAGCTCAAGCCGGAGATGTTCACCGACGTCGAGATTCAGGTGCGCCTGGGCGAGCGGCTCGCGGTGCCCGAGGGGGCGGTGATCGACACCGGGGTGCGCCGGGTGGTGATCGTCGACCGGGGTGCGGGCACCTTCGAGCCGCGCGAGGTGCGGCTGGGGGTCAAGGCGGGCGAGTTCGTTGAGGTCCTGGAGGGCCTCACGGCCGGGGAGCGGGTGGTGACGAGCGCCAACTTTCTCATCGATTCGGAGTCCAGGCTCAAGGACGCCGTGGGCGGCATGGGGCATCAGCATTAGTGAGTGCCCGTCCGGAAACGGCGTCTTACGGCCCGGGCCTGCGTTCTGGCTCGCCACCATCCTCAAGGGTGTCTCACACTCCCGCCGTTGGCGGGACGGTGGCGACATCGCTGCGGCCTCGGCCGGGGCCTAAGCTACCTTTTCCGGATGGGCGCTGTTTATGATCGAGAAGATCATCGCGAGCTGCGCTAAAAACCGATTCCTGGTTTTTGCCGGAGTGCTGCTGCTCAGCCTGGGCGGGGTGGCTGCGCTGAAACACCTTCCCCTGGATGCGGTGCCCGACATCTCCGATGTGCAGGTGATCATCTACACCCCCTGGGAGGGTCGCAGCCCGGATTTGATCGAAGACCAGGTCACCTACCCGATCGTCACCGCCCTGATCTCAGCCCCCCGGGTCAAGACCGTCCGCGGGCTGTCGGACTTCGGATTCTCCTTCGTCTACGTGATCTTCGAGGACGGCACCGACATCTACTGGGCGCGCTCCCGGGTGCTGGAATACCTGCAGCAGATCTCGGGACGCCTGCCCGAGGGCGCAGCTCCCGTCCTGGGGCCGGACGCAACGGGGGTCGGCTGGGTCTTCACCTACGCATTGGTGGACGAGAGCGGCCGCCACGACCTCGCCTCCCTGCGCACCCTGCAGGACTGGTACATCCGCTACGCCATCGCCAGCGTCGAGGGGGTGGCGGAGGTCGCCAGCGTCGGCGGCTTCGTCAAACAGTACCAGGTCAACATCGACCCCAACCGCCTGTCGGCCTACGGGCTCTCCATCGGCGAGGTGATGGAGCGCATCCGCATGTCCAACAACGACGTCGAGGGCCGGCTGATCGAGATGGCCGGCCGCGAGTACATGGTGCGCGGCCGGGGCTACATCAAGAGCCCCGCGGACATCCAGTCGATCGTGGTGGGCAGCAAGGGCGGGACCCCGATCCTGCTCCGGGAGGTCGCCAGCGTGGCGCTCGGCCCCGACATCCGCCGCGGGATCGTGGAGCTGGACGGCCGCGGGGAGGTGGCGGGCGGCATCGTGGTCATGCGCCACGGGGAGAACGCCCTCAACGTGATCAACGCCGTCAAGCAGCGGATCGCCGAAATCTCCCCCGGCCTGCCGGAGGGGGTCCGCATCGTCCCGACCTACGACCGCTCCGAGCTGATCGAACGCTCCATCGCCAACCTGCAGCGCACCCTGATCGAGGAGATCGTGGTGGTGAGCCTGGTGGTGATCGTCTTCCTGCTTCATTTCCGCTCGGCCTTCGTGCCGATCCTCACCCTGCCGGTCGCTGTCCTGATCGCCTTCATCCCGATGTATTTCCTGCAGATCACCTCCAACATCATGTCGCTCGGCGGCATTGCCCTCTCAATCGGGGTCCTGGTCGACGCCTCCATCGTCATGGTGGAAAACGGTTACCGCCACCTTGCCGAGGGGAGCGACGAGGAGCGGAAGAACAGCACCGCCACCCTCATCCGCGCCTGCCAGCAGGTGGGGCGGGCCATCTTCTTCGCCCTGGTCATCATCATCGTCTCCTTCGTGCCCGTCTTCCTGCTGGAGGCCCAGGAGGGGCGGCTTTTTAGGCCGCTCGCCTTCACCAAGACCTTCGCCATGGTCGCCTCCTCCATCCTCGCCATCACCCTGGTTCCGGCCCTGATGACGCTCTTCCTGAAAGGCCGGCGGCTGACGCCGGAGGCGGCCAACCCGGTGTCGCGCGTTTTGAAACGCCTCTATGAGCCCGTCATCCGCGGGGCGCTGCGGTTCCGAAAGACGGCCCTTTTCGCCAGCTTTCTCCTGGTCCCGCTCAGCGCCCTGCTCGCCCTGCGGATCGGCAGCGAGTTCATGCCGCCGCTCTACGAAGGGACCATTTTCTACATGCCGGTGACGAGCCCCGGGATCTCCGTGACCGAAGCCGGCCGGCTTCTGGCCGCCCAGGACCGGATCCTTAAAAGCTTCCCCGAAGTGGAGACCGTGTTCGGCAAGGCCGGCCGGGCCGACACCGCCACCGACCCCGCCCCCTTCAGCATGATGGAGACGACCATCGGGCTCAAGCCCCGCAGCGAATGGCGCACCGTCGCCAAGGACTACTCCCGGGTCCCCGAGTGGCTGCGGCCCGCCGCCGCCGCGATCTTCGGCGCTGAGCGCCCGCTGACCTACGAGGAGCTGGTGGAGGAGATGGACCGCCGGATGCAGTTTCCGGGCCTTCAAAACGCCTGGACGATGCCCATCCGCGCACGGATCGACATGCTGAGCACCGGCATCCGCACCCCGGTCGGAATCAAGGTCTTCGGGCCCGATCTCGCGCAGATCCAGGAGCTCGGAATGGAGATCGAAGGGATCCTGAAGGAGGTGCCCGGCACGCGCAGCGTCTACGCGGAGCGGGTGGCCGGAGGCTATTTCATCGACATCGACATCCGCCGCGAGGCGATCGCCCGCTACGGGCTGACCGTGGGCGAGGTCCAGGAGGTGATCCAGTCGGCCATCGGCGGCATGAACGTCACCCGCACCATCGAGGGCCGCGAGCGCTACCCGGTCAACGTGCGCTACCCGCGGGAGCTGCGCGACGACCTCGAGAAGCTGAAGCGCGCCCTCGTTCCGGCGCGGATGGGTGCGAGCGCCCCGATGGGGGCGGCCGAAGCGGGGCTGGCCCAGGTTCCGCTGGCCCAGCTGGCCGACATCCGGGTGAGCACCGGGCCGGCCATGATCCGGGACGAGGACGCCATGCTCGCCGGCTATGTCTTCATCGACGTCGCCGCCCGGGACATCGGCGGCTACGTGGAGGAGGCCAAGCGGGAGATTGCGGCGCGGCTGAAGGTTCCGGCCGGTTATTTCCTCTCCTGGAGCGGTCAATACGAATTCCAACTGCGCGCCAGGGAGCGGCTGAAGATCCTGATGCCGGTCGTCTTTTTCGTCATCTTCATCCTGCTCTACATGACCTTTCGCTCCTTCTCCGAATCCCTCATCCTGATGGTGGCGGTCCTCTACGCCATGACCGGCGGTGTGATCCTCCAGTACCTGCTCGGCTACAACTTCAGCGTCGCCGTCTGGGTGGGCTACATCGCCCTATACGGCATCGCGGTCGAGACCGGGGTGGTGATGATCATCTACCTGCACGAGGCCCTCGACCGGCGGCTCCGGCAGGGTGCGATCGGCCGCGAGGCGATCATCGAGGCCGCCGTCGAAGGGTCGGTGCTGCGGCTGCGCCCGAAGATCATGACGGTGGGCACCACCCTGATCGCCCTGCTGCCCATCATGTGGTCTTCCGGTGTGGGTGCGGACGTCATGAAGCCGATCGCCGCCCCCATCATCGGCGGCGTGATCACCTCCACCATCCACGTGCTCATCATCACCCCGCTGATCTTCGCCATGGTCAAGGAGCGCGCCCTGCGGCGGGGGCGGCTGCAACCGCCCCTTGGCACGACCTGAACGAATGCCATGGAGGCATCGAGCCATCCCACGAGAGGAGATTCGAAAATGACAACCCCTCAACTGCTGGCGGTCTTGACGGCCGCCCTTATTGGTCTGGTCCCTGTCGTTTCGCCGGCCCAGCATTCCCACGGCCACGGGTCGAGCGGAGGCGGCATGGCGATGGAGATGCGCGAGGTGCTGGTCGACGATCTCAAGGTCACCTTCCACATCATGGCCAATGCCGAGCACCGCAAAATGCTCAAGGAGATGAAGATGAAGGAGGAGATCGAGGCGGGCACCACGCACAACATCTCCGTGACCCTGACCGACCCGTCCGGTCAAAAACCGGTCACCGACGCTGTGGTCGGCATGAAGGTGGTCGACCCGGCGGGCAAAGACCAGATCAAGAGCCTGAGATACGAAGGGTCGATGAAAAGCTTCGACGCCTATTTCAATCTGCCGCAGAAGGG
>JALOOS010000345.1 GCA_025454275.1 Desulfobacterales bacterium
GCCCGCCAGGTCCGAGGTCGCCGCCAACATGACCTCCGCCATGCCGATCTCCTGCGAACGGTCGGCGAAATACTCGCCGCGGAGCGGCAACACCTCCAACGCAAACCGCTCGCGAAGCGCCTCGACCGATACGTCCGGCCGGAACAGATCGACCAGCAGGACATCCTCCGCCTGCAGTTCGGTGCTCTCGGTGGGCGCGATCACTTCGCGGGCGAATCGGCGGCTGCGCTCGATGGCCACAATGCTTGCGCCGGAGGTGCTGCGCAGGCCGAGTTCGCCGACGGTCTTGCCGGCCAGCGGGGATCGAGCCGGCACCCGCAGCCGGTGTTCACGGCCGGCGAGCCGATACCGTTCGACCCAGCCGCGCAGGCTGGGGCGGCCTGCCGCCGCGGCCCCCGGCTTCGAATTCGCTCCCAGCCAGCGGCGCGCCCAGAGCATGTACCCGATCCCCAGAACGAGGATGTGAAAAAGTGGAACCCGGCCTCGCCGCTGCGGGTGAGTTCGCTGTTGACGACCAGGTTGGGCGCCGTGCCCACCAGGGTCATCATGCCGCTGATCAGAGCGGCGACGCTCATCGGCATCATCAAACGGCTCGGGGCCGTGCCGCTGCTCTGCGCGATCCGCAGCGCCACCGGAATGAAGATGGCGACCACACCCGTCCCGCTCATCACCGAGCCCATCATTCCCACGGCGAGCATCAGCAGGGCGAGCAGAAGAGTTTCGCTGCTTCCGGCCTTGGCCGCGAGCCAGTCGCCGAGCCGTTGGGCCACGCCGGTCCGCACCAGCCCCTCGCCCATCACGAAGAGCGCGGCGATGAGGACGATGTTCGGGTCGCTGAAGCCGGCCAGCGCCTCCCCCATGCTGATCACCCCCGTGAAGGGCAGCACGGTCAGCATGACCAACGCGACCGCGTCCATGCGGGGCTTGTTGATCAAAAACATGGCGACGGCGGCGGCAAGCAGGGAGAGGACGATGGCGAGGTCGGCATTCATGCGCCGGTAAGTAGTAAAACCAACGTAAAATGTCAATTTCGCCGCAGGTCGAATCGAAAGCGCAGCAATCTCTATCGGTTGTGAGCGCGTTCGAGAGGCCTGCCATCCCGACTTGGCGGGACCCCCGGCCGTCGGACAGGGTCATGCGACCCGTTCTAGAAGTCGATGGGATCGCGGACCAGGGGACAGGTCATGCAGTGGCCCCCGCCTCGACCGCGGCCGAGCTCGGCCCCGGCGATCGTGATCACCTCCACCCCGGCCTTGCGCAGCTCGGTGTTGGTCCAGGTGTTGCGGTCGTAGGCGACAACCACCCCGGGGGAGAGGGCCACCAGGTTGTTGCCGCTGTCCCACTGGGCGCGCTCGTTGGCGTAGTGGTCCCCGCCGGTCTCGATGATCCGGAGCTTCTTGAGGTTCAACGCCCGGGCCACCACCTCCACGAAGGGCCTCTTCTCGAGGGTGGCCTCGATCCCGGAGGGCGTCGTGCCGGGGCGCAGGGTGATGGCGTGGACCTGGTCCATGATGGGCCGGAAGAGGGTCGCCAGGTCGCGGTCGGCGAAGGTGAAGACCGTGTCCAGGTGCATGGCGGCGCGCAGCTTGGGCATGGCCGCCACGATCACCTTTTCGGCGGCCCCCCTGGCGAAGAGGGCGGCGGCGGCCAAGGAGATCCCCTGGCGCGAGGTTCGCTCGCTCATCCCGATCAGGACCACCCCGTTGCCCACCGGCATCACGTCCCCCCCCTCCAGGGTGGCGAGACCGGAGTCCTGGTCCGGGTCGCCCCACCAGACGTTGATGCCGGCGCCGGCGAAGGAGGGGTGGAAGCGGTAGATCGCCGCGGTCAGAAGCGTCTCCTCCCGCCGCACCGGCCAGTAGAGCGGGTTGAGGGTGACGCCGCCGTAGATCCAGCAGGTGGTGTCGCGGGTATAGAGCGTGTTGGGAAGCGGCGGGAGCAGGTATTCCGCCACCCCGTGGGCCTCGCGCACCAGCTCCAGGTAGTCGGAGGCGGCGAACTCTTTGGGGATGTCGACGACCGAAAGCCCGCCGATCAGGAACTCTGCCAGGGTGCGGGGCTCGAGGCTCTCCAGGAAGGCCCGGGTCTCCTCGATCAGCCCCAGCCCGACGTTGGTGGGTTTGACCTTGCGGTCCAGGATCCAGGCCCTCGCCTCGGGGATGGCCACGGTCTCGGCCAGCAGGTTGTGCATCTCCACCACCTCGACCCCGCGCTCGCGCATCTTGGTCATGAAGTCGAAGTGGTCGCGCTTGGCGGCCTCGACCCAGAGGACGTCGTCGAAGAGCAGGTAATCGTTGTTGCTCGGGGTGAGGCGGGTGTGGCCCAGGCCGGGGGCGCAGACCAGGACCTTGCGCAAAGTACCGACCTCGGAGTGGACCCCGTAGACCACCTTGCTTCCCGTTTTCGTCTCTTTGCTTTTGGCAATCATCTCCCGAATCCTCCATTTTCAAAAAAGCAGAACCACACTTGATTTTTACTGCGGCAGAGGCATCGGCAAGCTGCCGCCGGCCGCCGGGGCTAGACCCAGCGCGAATCGCCCGTCAGGCAGATGGAGAGCCAGGCCTCATCCGGGCCCAGGCCGAGGGAGCGCCAGACCCTCTCCCTGAGGCGATCCTGT
>JALOOS010000346.1:0-4133 GCA_025454275.1 Desulfobacterales bacterium
TGATCAACGCCCCCGACTGGCGCTGGCTGCACGTGGGCGAGATGGCGGTCTTCTTCCTGGTACCGGCCCTTTTCCTGACCTTCTACTGCGGCAACTGGCCCAAGCGCTTCAGCCTGCCGGTCAACGTATTTGTCAGGACGGTGATCACCATCGTGGCCGCGATCCTGCTCTACATTTTCTACTACAAGACCTCCCACGACTTCCTGGGGACGCAGAAGGGGTTCATGCACGAGCAGCAGTTCCCGATGATTCCGACCATCTGGCTGATCAACATCTGGCTGGTGCACCACTGGTTCATGGATAACTGGCCGGCATGGAAGATGGTGCCGAAAACGGCTGAGGAGATCGCTGCCGACCATGCCGCCGAGAGAGCTCACATAGATGACGTTCGCTGGAACCCGGCGCTGGGTTGGGGTCTTGGCGTGGGCGCGGTATGCGGCGTGGCCGTGTACTTCATCACCCTCGGCGTGCTGCCCTGGGTGTATCAAAACATCACCGTGATCAAATAGGGAGGACAAGGAGGAGCCATGTCTGAAGATAAAGGCAAGATTAGCCGTCGGAACTTTTTCAAAGGGGCGGCCATGGGTGTATTGGGCGGGACGGCGCTCGGGATGGGTCTTTTTTCCTACTCTCCCTGGCGCAAGTCCTATTTCCCTGCAGTCAAACGCAAACTGGCCGACATCGGCGCCTGCAAATCGCTCAAGGTGACCAACATCTCCGAGACGAGCTGGTTTGAGAACGCGGTCCTCATGGGCGACATCAAGGGGGCCGGCGGGCTGCTCGTCAACCAGTACAGCTACAACTGGCCGCCCTTCGGCGACGGCACCGGTCTGGGAAAAGGCAGCTACGAGAAGGGTGTTGCCAAGATCAAGCACCTCCTGCCGAACAATCTGGAGGAGGCTTGGGCCGTCACCGAGAAGCTTTCGGTCAGCCCGCAGAACGCGGGCGGCTTCGCCGCGCTCGTTGAAATCGAGGAGATGGACGGCCGCAAGCGCAAATTCCTGCTCGACAGCGGCTGGTCCTACAAGTGGATGGACGAGTGCTTCAAGCGCGAAGGCATCGACCAGATGCTCAAGAACAAGGAGATCGAGGCCCTCTTCATCTCCCACGAGCACTTCGACCACTTCTGGGGCATCCCGGTCACTTACAAGTACGACCCCACCATCACCACCTATATCCCGGAGGGGTTCTATCCCGAGGGGTTGCAGTACCTCAAGGACAGCGGCCACAAGGGCAAAGTGGTCACGGTCAAACCCGGCCTCAACCCGGTGATCCCCGGCCTCGCCTCCTTCGTCTTCGCCGTTCCGATCATTTGCCGCGTCTACGGCGAACAGGCCCTTTATGTCAACGTCAAGGACCACGGCCTGACCAGCATCACCGGTTGCTGCCACTTCGGGATCATCCAGTTCTCCGAGACCGCCTTCCGTGAGATCAAGTACGAGAAGGACCAGCTTTACGGGATTTACGGCGGACTGCACATCTCCCCCTTCGAGGACTGGGACCCAAAGTACGATGACCTCGTGCTGTCGCTCGGTAAATACGGCTTCAAGAAGATCGGCTGCAACCACTGCACCGGGATCCTCTGCGCGAAAAAGTTCATCGAGCGAGGGTACCCGGTTCAGAAGGGTACGGCCCGCCACCGGTCCCAGGATCCGGCCTACTTGGGCAACGGCGACAAGATCGGTTACGGGATCGAGGTGTAAGGACGCTAACTCCTCGGCGGCGGAAGGCCGGCCGCCTTCCCGCCGCCGGGGGAAAGGAAACTGTCGGCCCTGATCTTGATTGTGTCTTTGATGGCTGGTATTATTGGTTGCCCGAGCTCCCAGGTCGGCCCGGAAATGAAGGATGTGATCGACAATTTCACGGACCGGGCCAAGCGCGAGGCGGTCTTGACCAAGTACGGCTCCCCGGGGGTGGTGCCCCAGGAGCTGACCATCTGCGAGATGTCCAAGCCCGTGATCTCCAAGACGGAGGTCAAGGATGGCGTCACCTTCTACACCCTGGAATCGAGGGTGGAGAAATGCGAACATTCGCCGACCGCCGTCGGCACGGTGCGCATCTTCGCCGTCGGTTGGAAGGACGGCAAAATCGCGAAATTCGTTTGGGGAGGCCCCAAGGGCGGCAAAGTGGAGTATTGAGTTTTCCGGTCCGGTCCTTCGCCGCCCCTCACATTTCTCAAAAGGAGGTGGACCATGCGCATGTTTAAACACAAGGGCACGGTGTTTGAACTGGACTCGGACGGGTACCTGCTGAACCCGAAGAAGTGGAGCCGGGCGCTGGCGGAGGGGATTGCCCCGGAGCTGGGAATCGCCGGAGGTTTGACCAAGGAGCACTGGGATGTGATCGACTTCATCCGGTCGACCTTTGAATCGACCGGGAAATGCCCCAACGTATTCGAGACCTGCCGCCACAACAACATCCGCCGGCCGGAGCTGAAGCGCCTCTTCCCGACCGGATATATGCGCGGCGCCTGCAAGCTGGCGGGGCTGAGCTACAAGGACGCCTACCTGGGGGCGGACTACATGGAGCACAGCGCCAAGGACCTCCATGCCGTCGCCCAGCGCCAGGAGTACCGGATCGATGTGCGCGGGTTCCTGGTGGACCCGGACGAGTGGGACGAGCACTTCGCCGCCCACCGGGCATTTGAGATGAAAATCCCCGGCGGCAAGCTGAGCAAGGCCCATTGGCAGATCATCCGCTACCTGCGGACCGAATTCTACAAGACGGGCAAGGTGCCGACTGTGCCCGAAGCCTGCGAGGCCAACCACCTGGAGCTGGAGGAGTTCGAGAAGCTGTTTCCGGACGGCTACCACCGCGGGGCGGTCAAAATCGCCGGCTTGAGAGTGCGCTGAGGGGTGTGACGGCCGGTGGCGGCGGTGCGGTTGGACCATTTCTTCAAGGCGGATGTGGGCGCGGACCCCGGCGCCGCGCTCCAGTCCCTGATCCGCTCCATTCTGATCCGCACCCAGTTTCTGCCCGCGGTCCGGCACCGCATCGGCTGGCGCGGACTGAAGCAGTGCACGGCGCAGGCGGAGTGCTGGACAGCCAGGATCGCAGGCGCGGGCGGAGTCTTCGGCCTCTTCTTCATGGGAGCCGACGCCGGGCCGGAGCAGGCCGTCGGCCGCTTCGGCCTGTGCTATTTCCCTGACCCGGATGAGCCCCTGGTGGAACGGCTCGCGCTCACGGCCGCGGCCGTCACCCAGCGCGATGACTATCGACCCCTCATCCGTGATTTCCTGAGCCATCCCGATCTTCCTCCGCTTTTTGGAATCGGCACCCTCCTGCTCGCGATGCGGCGTGACCGGCGGGGCGTGGCCCTGGCGTTGCAGTCGCCCTCGGCCCTGCGCACGCGCGCATCGGAGGGCGTCCGCCTGACGCAGGGAGGAGAGATGGTGGAATTGGTGCCTCCCGGGGGGGTCGATCAGGATTTTCCGGCCTTTGAAACCGCTTCCGTTTTTTTCGACGTGGTGGCGGCCTCGGCTTCCTTCAACCTGGAGCAGGGGCCGACTGAATTCATTGAGCAGCGCTTTCCGGCCAAACAACGGCTTTATGACGGTGCGGGGCGGGTTTGCTGGGAGGATGCCCCGGATCTCTGGAACGCCGTTGTGGCGATCGGCTACGGGGCGGAGTCGGCCGAGGAGCTTTGCGCAGCGATCGCGGCCGCCGAAGGCCCTCCTCTGGCAACCCTGCGGGCGGATCGCCCCGAGGAGTCCCCCCCGGCCTACCGTGACCGGCTGTGGTGGCGGGCCCATCAGCTCAAGGGCGCCGCGAGCCTGGACAAGAAGGCCCTCGGCGTCGACGAGCGGCCCCCCTTGATACTGCTGACCGGGTTCCTGGGATCGGGGAAGACCAGCTTCCTGCGGCATTTCATCGAGTACCAGACCCAGCGCAGCCGTTTTGTCGCGCTGCAGCTTGGCCGGCAACCTGAAACGGGCCATCCGGGGGATCCTCTCCCAGTTTCACCCCGATGCGATCATCGTGGAGACGACCGGCGTGGCCAACCCCCTCAACCTGCTCGATGAGATGAGCGAGCTGGAAGAGCTGGTGAGGTTCGACTGCACCCTTGCCGTGGTGGACGCGCTCAATATCGAGCAGACGCTTTCGGAGCACCCCATCGCCGCCGACCAGATCCG
>JALOOS010000346.1:4143-4484 GCA_025454275.1 Desulfobacterales bacterium
CTTTCGGAGCACCCCATCGCCGCCGACCAGATCCGCGCGGCGGACCTCCTGATGCTCAACAAGCAGGACCTGGTCCCACCGGAGCGGCTGAATTTGATCGCTGAGCGGTTGCGGCAGCTCAACCCGCGCGCCCCTCTGTTTGCGACCGTGAACGGTGACCTGCACCCCGCCCTGGTGCTGGAGCCCGAGGAGCGCCCGCCGGCCCCTTCCCGGACCCCGCCGGGGGCGGCTTCCCCCGGGTCGCACCTGGAGGAGGGGCTCTGGGCGAAAAGCATCCGCTTGGAGCGGCCCCTGGAGCGCAGCGCTTTTTTGAATGCGGTGGAGGGGCTTTCCCCGGCCGT
>JALOOS010000347.1 GCA_025454275.1 Desulfobacterales bacterium
CTCCGGCACGGTCCTGATCGTGGACGACGAGGAGGCGGTGCTCGAGGTGACGACCGAGATGATCCGCCGGCTCGGCTACACGGTGCTCTGCGCCGGGAGTGGCCGGAAGGCGATCGAGCTCTTCGCCCGGGAGGGGGACCGGATCCAGGTCGCGATCGTGGACATGGTCATGCCCGAAATGGGGGGCGGGGAGGTGTTCGACCGGCTCAAGCGCATGAACCCCCGTGTGAAAGTGCTCCTCGCCTCCGGTTACAGCATGCAGGGCCAGGCCCGCAAGATCCTCGACCGCGGCTGCGACGGGTTCCTGCAGAAGCCCTTCAATCTGGATGACCTTTCCGTCCGGTTGCGGTCCATTTTGACCCCCTAGCGCCTCTCTGCCGCGGCCCCGTTCGCCGTCTACCCCCCCAACCCCTTGCCTGGACTTCCGCACACGGCTCTGTTACGAGAGTCCCGAACCGAGGCTCTACTGCGACGGCGGCACCGGTAGCCTGCGTTCCCATCTGCCGGTGCCATGTCCAGGGCTGCGAAGCATGCTGCCGCCCCTTTGCAGGCGGTGGCCTCCCGAAAGGATAGGGCGGGTTGCATGGCAGATATGTGGAACATCCTGGCCCGGCTGGTCCTGCTGCTCGGCGCCGCCTTTGTTTTAGGGGACCTCGCCAAGCGCCTGAAGCAGAGTCCGATCATCGGCTACCTTCTGGCCGGCACCATTCTCGGACAGACCCTCTTCGACAAAGAGGCCCTCACCCACTGGGGGGAGCTCGGCGTCTCTTTGCTGCTCTTCTCGATCGGCCTCGAGTTTTCCTTTGGTCGGCTCAAGCGCCTGGGGAAGGTCGTCCTCATCGGCGGCATCCTGCAGGTGACGGTGACATTCGCTCTCTTTGCGCTGCTCTTTTCCATAAACGGCGATGCCCGCCCGGCCATCCCCTGGGGGGAGATGGTCGCGGTCAGCTCGACGGCCATCGTGCTCAGGGTCCTCATGGACCGCGCCGAGCTCGACTCGGTCTCGGGGCGGGCCGCGCTGGGGATCCTGCTGATCCAGGACATCGCCGTGGTGCCGCTTGTCCTCTCGCTCACCATCATGAGCCGGGGCGGGAGCGCCGCGGAGGTGGCCCTCCACCTCGGTCAGACGCTGGCCGCGGCCGGCGGCCTGGTGGCGGTCTTTTACGCGCTCTTCTATCACCTGATCCCGCGCCTGCTGATGCGGCGTGGGCTCTTCTCCGACCGCGAGCTCGTGGTCCTGCTCGCGATCGTGCTGGCGTTCGGCTCGGCCTGGGCGGCCCACGCCCTGGGGCTCTCCCCGGCGCTGGGGGCCTTCCTGGCCGGGATGCTCCTCGCCGAATCCCCCTTCTCCTCCCAGGTCCGCTCGGACGTCGGCTCGCTGCGCACCCTCTTCGTGACCCTCTTCTTCACATCGGTCGGCATGCTGGCCGACCCGGTGTGGTTCGCCGCCCACTGGGTCGAGGTGCTCCTCTGGCTCGCGGTGGTTGTCGCCGGCAAGACCCTGGTGGTCTTCGGGGTCCTGTTGCTCCTGAAGATGAATCCCTTCTATGCGCTCGCCACCGGCATCGCCCTGGCCCAGATCGGGGAGTTCAGCCTGGTCCTGGCCACCGAGGCGCGACGGGGGGGGCTGATCGACGATCATCTCTTTTCGCTGGCGGTCTCGGTGACAATTCTCTCCATGTTTTTCGCCCCTTACATGGTCGCCTATTCCCGGCCGCTCGCCCGGCAGCTGATCAGGCTTCTCCCCGCCGCCGACCGCGGCCGCCGCCTGCCCGATGAGCCGGCGGGAGGCCGGCGGGAGGGCGGGGTGGTCATCGTCGGGTTCGGCCCCTCCGGCCGGCGGGTCGCCGCCGCCCTGCTGGAGCGTGGGGTCAAATCCGAAGTGATCGAGCTCAACCCCTTCTCCGTCCGGACCGCGCGCGCCATGGGGCTCAGGGTCCACCTGGGGGATGCCTCCAGCCCTGAGATCCTGGCCCATGCCGGGGTCAGGGGCGCTTGCGTCGTCGTCGTGACGGTGCCGGACCCCCGCACCGCAAAGCGCGTCCTGCAGAGCATCCACGCCCTGGCCCCGGCCGCCCAGGTGATCGTCCGCAGCCGCTATAACATCTCGACTATGGATTTCTGGGAGCTGGGGGCGACCTTCGTGGTGGACGAGGAGAACGTGGTGGGCCTCGAGCTCGCCCGGCAAGTGATCACCTATCTGGAAGAGACGGACCCGGAGGAGGTCGCCTGCGCTTTGCCGGCGGAAGAGAAGGGCCCATGAGGCGGCCAGGCTGCCGCGGGCGGGCTTTCAATTGGTTAATGGCACGTTCTTTTTGTTTTGACTAGCCGCACAAAACAGTATCCTTACGATGGCCGCACAGCAAACGCTAAAGCGTCGAGCCTCTTCAGGAGGGTGAATGGTCTCCGGTAGCCCCTTTTACGAGATTGCGGTCATCCTGGGGCTGGCGGCCGCCTTAGGAGCGGTCGGCCAGAAGCTGCGGCAGCCCCTGATCATCATGTTTCTCGCCACCGGGATCCTGGCCGGCCCCGCCGGCCTGGGGG
>JALOOS010000086.1 GCA_025454275.1 Desulfobacterales bacterium
TGCGCTTTGCCGCCAGGGATTTCCTCGAGGCCTTCAAGGCCTTCAACACCATGGCCGATCTGATCGAGCTCGTGGCCTACATTTGACATGTTCATCCTGTAGGCGAGGTTATAAAACCAGATCTATGCACGCACACTACCTGCAGCATGTCCCATTTGAAGGTCTGGGAAGCATCCACTCCTGGCTCGCCGCAACCGGATACGGGATAACCGCGACCCGGTTTTATCAATCCGCAGACCTGCCCGATTCCGATACGATCGACCTTCTCGTGGTGATGGGCGGCCCGATGAGCGTCAACGATGAGAGCGATTTTCCGTGGCTTGTTCCGGAGAAGCACTTCATTCGCGACGTCATTCAATCCGGCAAGGCGGTTCTGGGCATCTGCCTCGGGGCGCAGTTGATTGCGAGCGCCATGGGTGCGAATGTTTACAAGAACAGGACCAAGGAGATCGGCTGGTTTCCCGTATACGGGATCGGATCGGCAGACAGCAGCTATTACCATTTTCCCCGGTCGATGGATGTATTTCACTGGCATGGCGAGACGTTCGATCTGCCACCCGGTGCCGTGCGCCTTGCCCGGAGCGAGGGGTGCGAAAATCAGGCCTTTCAGATCGGAAAATCGGCCATGGGGCTGCAGTTCCATCTCGAAACGACACCTGCGTCGGCGCGGGAGATCGTCCAAAATTGCAGGAATGAGCTCCTGCGGTCGAAGTATGTTCAAACCGAATCGGAAATCCTATCTGTCGCACCCGAAAAATATCAGGCGATAAACCGGCTCATGGACAATGTGCTTTCCTTTTTGAAAAACTCCAAGGACGCTAGCCGCCAGAAAATGGAGGAGCCCCGATGAAAATCCTGATTGTGGGCGCTGCCGGGACGATCGGCCGCGCCGTCACTGCAGAGCTCGGACAACGCCACGAGATCATCCCGGCCGGCCGGGCTTCCGGCGATGTGCGGATGGATATCACCGACAGCAGCTCCATCCGCGCGGCATTCGAGAAGGTGGGGGCCGTCGACGCCGTGGTGTCGGCGGCCGGCAAGGTCAAGTTCGCCGCGTTCGGCGAGATGGAGGCCGCGGACTACGCGATCGGCCTCAAGGACAAGCTCATGGGGCAGGTGAACCTGGTGCTGATCGGGCGGCGCTACCTCGCGGAGGGCGGTTCGTTCACCCTGACGACCGGGGTGCTCGACAGCGACCCGATTCGCATGGGGACATCGGCCTCGATGGTCAACGGCGCTATCAACGCCTTCGTCATGGCGGCGGCGATCGAAATGCCCCGGGGGCTTCGCATCAACGCGGTCAGCCCCGGGGTGATCGCCGAGGCGATGAAGGACTACGCGCCGTTCTTCCGCGGATTCGAGCCGGTTCCCGCCGCCCGTGCGGCCTTGGCCTACGCCAGGAGCGTCGAAGGCGCCCAGACCGGCAAGGTGTATCGGGTTCTTTAGGCGGACATCGCCGACAACTGCGAGAGTCTGAAGCGGTAGGCCATCCGCTCCTCGACGCTTCAGCCGTTTCCGTGCAAAACCCCTCAGGCCTCTTGATCAGCGGCCAGGACGGCTTCCCAGCCGAGCATGGCTTTTTTTCGGGCCGGCCCACCCCCGTAGTTGCCGAACTCGGCCGTTTTGCGCACCACGCGGTGGCAGGGAATGACGAAGGAGACCGGGTTCTTGCCGACGGCGCTTCCCACGGCGCGCACCGCCTTGGGGAAGCCGATAAACAGCGCCACATCCTCGTAGGTGACGACCGTGCCGATTGGGATCCGAAGCAGCGCGATGCGGGTTGCGAGGGGCCGGGTGGCATGGGTATCCTCCACCAGGCGGGCTTTTGGCCAGGCCGCCTGGAGCTCTGCCAGCAGCCCGGCGCGTCCGCCGGAGCGCACGAAGGCCAGCCAGCAGATGCCGCGGGAGGTGGCGGCGATCAAGCACTCGCCGAAGGGGCTCTCATGGAACCCATAGGTGATGACAAGGCCCTTACCCTTGGACTTGAACTCCCCGGGGGTGACCGCTTCGCAGGTCACAAAGAGGTCGTGCAGGCGGCCGGGGCCCGAGAGGCCGGCATCGAAGGCGGCCTCCAGCAGGTCGGAGGAGCGCGCGAGGAGCCCCTTCACGTGCTCCTTGGTCAAAAACTGCAGGAACCGCTTGGGGCTGATGCCGACCCAGCGGCTGAAGAGACGCTGAAAGTGAAACTCGCTCAGTCCCACGTGAGCGGCGATCTCCTTCAGATCAGGCCGGCGGTCGGAGCGGCCTTCGATAAACGCGATCGCCTTTTCGATCCGCTCGTAGTCGCGGCAGGCGCGTGCAAAATCATCGATCGTTTTCATGGGAAAGGTCCTTCCGCCGATTAAGGTTATTGAGTTGCCAATTCATGGAGGACATTATACACCCCTCTCGAGGCGACGCCACCCGATTCTTGCGATGCTCTAAACGGCCGGGGTCGTCTGGGAAAGGGACATTTTCCGAGTCCATCAAACCGAAGGATCCCCGAACCGGATCATGGATCCGGGAGGGGGAGCATGAACATGCCGACTCCGAAATACAAGGCCGTCCTCTCATCGGATTGGAGCGAATGCCTCTCGCCCACCGGCCCCTTCGACGTCATCGAATTTCATCATCCCCATCTGGCCCCTGCACTCAAAGAGATCTTCCGCGGCTATACCGGAAATCTCATTTCGCTGGGCGAGGCCTGCCGCCGGATCACGGCCCTTTTGCCGGGGCCGGTCACGGTCGAGATGATGGACGCCTACCTGGAGCGTCAGTTTGCGGCCTACCGCGGAGTGCCGGAGTTGATCGAATGGTGCGTGAGCCACGACATCCTTTTCCTGATCAACACGACGGCGATGATCGGCTACTTCCAGCGGGTGTTCGCGCGCGGCCTGCTGCCGCGAATACCGGTGCTCTCGGCCAACCCCCTCATCCGTTTCAGCCCCGCGGACACCGATCCGGGGGAGATCCTCGCATTGGCCGAAACCGGCGACAAGGGCAAAAACACGCAAGCCGTCGTGCGCACCTTCGGGATCGCGGCGAACCGGGTGATCGTCATGGGGGACAGCGGCGGGGACGGGCCCCATTTCGAGTGGGCGCATGCGGCGGGTGCTTTCACGATCGGCAGCATGACCAAGCACTCGCTATCGGCCTTTTGCCGGGAACGGGGCATTCCGATCGCTCTGCGCTTCGGGGTCTCCTATGGGGAGGGGGAGGGACGGGACCCTGAAAAAGAGAAGCGGTTCGACTTTATGGCGCTGGTCGAACCGCTTCAAAGTGTTCTGGCACGGTGATTCCGCTGCGACATCAGGCCGCGAGCCTTTCGAGGGTCTCCAGCACCTCCGCCGCATGGCCCTTGGAGGGCGCCTTGGGCCAGAGCGCTCGGACGACCCCCTTGGGGTCGACCAGCACCGTGCTGCGGATCACCCCCTCGAACTCCTTGCCGTACATCATCTTGGTGCCCCAGGCGTTGTAGGCTTTGAGGACCGTCTGATTCTCGTCGCTGAGAAGAGCGATCGTCAGTTTGTGCTTAGCGATGAACTTGCGATGGGAGTCGACCGAATCCGGACTGACGCCCAGGATGACTGCGCCGCGTCGGTCGAACGCAGGCTTCAGCTCTGAAAACTCCAGAGCCTCCGCGGTTCAGCCGCTGGTGTTGTCCTTGGGATAGAAGTAGATTACTGCCCATTTGCCGGCGAAATCCTTGAGACAGACCTTCTCTTTTTCCGCCGCCGGCAGGCAGAAGGCCGGCGCTTTGGATCCTTCCTTGAGCATGGGTTCCTCCTTTTCGGGTGGCCGGAGCACCACCCCCGGAAATGATGTTACTTTGCAAAGTAGGACTGCCCTTGCAAAGATCAAGTCCGCCGCCGGTCTCAAGGCGTCTTCACCGGGGCGAACGCCCGGCGCAGGCGGAACCAGCCGGACATCAGGTAGACCGCTGCAACGGCAGCCGCCAGGCGCGGCACCCAGAGCCAGATCGGGTTGATCCCGAAGGGCAGAAAGAGGAGCGGGTCCTCGATCATGGAATGGTTGATCCCGATCGAGACTTGAAGCTTCTCCACCTCTTCCGGAGTCAGGCGCAGCTCGCGCGATTCCTCGACGATGATGGCCCCGCCATAGGCCAGCCCAAAGAGGACCCCCGTGAGCCACAGCAGCCCGGCGCGCTGATCGAGGCCCATCATCTTCAGGAACGGCGCAAAGAGGCGCACGCAGAGATCGATCAGGTCGAAGGCTTTCATAAACTCGATCGCCAGCATCACGCCGACGATGATCAGGAGGATTTTGAGCCCGAGGCCCAGCATCTCGGCGGCCCAGGTCAGCAGGAAGGCGCCGAAAGGTTCTGCCCCGTAGCCGCCAACAGCCGCTGAACCCGCGAGGGGTCCGGCCTCCGGTTGCAGGCACCAGGCGACGGCCAGGCAGGAGAGGACGGCGGCCGCCAGCCGGGCAAGAGTGGTCTTGATAAAGGGGATGCCGGAGCGGGCCTGGATGATCCCCTCCTGCGGCAGGTTGTGGGCGATCAGCACGAACACCGTGATGAGGGTCATCTGTTCGACCGAAAAGGGCAGGACCGCCATGGCCGCGATGCTGGCGTAGACCCCGGCCGTCATTCCGATCAGAATCGGGAGCGCCGCCGCCGCCGGGAGGCTTAAGATCGCCATCATCGGCTCCAGGACGAAATCGAGTTGATGGAGCCATCCGGCATAATCCAGAAGCGCCGTGGCAAGCGAGATAGGGAGCAGGATCTTGAGCAGCCATAGGTAGCTGCGCAGGGCCTTGCGGAATCCGATGCCGACGGCCGCGCGCATTTTTTCCCTGCAAGGGATCGACCCCATGCGGACCTCTTTTCGCTTTCTTTTTTGGAGACGTCTCTATACCATGGTGCGCAACGGGCTGCAAAACCATCCGAGGCGGGCCGGCACGGTTAAAGTCCATACCCCCAACGGCCGATGATTTCAGGACAGGGCCAGGTAGGAACGGTGAACAGGGGTGAGGATGGCTGCCATGAACCAATCGATTGCCGACCATATTCTCGACGGCGCGATCGTCGTCGAGTCCGCCGATGCCTTCGAAAGCATCGTGAAGCAGATCCCTGATCATCCCCACCTGCATCGCATCTATGCCGATCTGCTCGGCGCCAAAAACAAAGCGGAGGCCGCCGCCTGCCACTATGCCCTGGCGGTCGAGGCCTGCCTGGCCGAGGGCAAGCTCCTTCCGGCCATGCTCTCGAAGGCCCGGCAGTGGATGATCGCACGCCCCTCGCGGGCGGATCTGAGAGCCTTCCATCGCAAGCTCGATGCGGCCGAGTCCGACGGCACCCCTGCGAGCGAAGTGGTCAAGGGGCTCTCGCCCGCGGAGCGCATGGCGCTCTTTGCACGGGTCGAGCTGCTTTGCCTGCCGCCGGGCACCGAGATCCGCAAGCCGGGCGAACCCGAAAACGCGCTCTGGGCGGTCGTCGCCGGCCGGCTGAAGGAATCCAACTACGAGACGGTGGACCAGAAGCCCCGGAACGCCCGCGAGCCGGTGCGCATTTTGAAAGAGGGCGAGTTCTTCGGCGATGTCTACCCGTTCAGCAGCGACATTCTTTCCCGATCCTGCATCGAGGCCGTCACGCGGGTGGAGCTGGTCTCTTTTTCGCGCCGCCGCCTGATCCAGATCAGCCGCAAGCACCCCAATCTCGAGCAGGTGGTGCTGGCGCTCTGCCGCGTCCGGTTCCGGCCGGGTTCCGCGCACGCCGCCGCTGAGCTGAGGCAGGGTGAGCGCTATGAGATCCCGGTCCGGATGAGGCTCGAAATAGCACCCTGCGTTTTGGGAGAGGCCCCTCTTGTGATCACCGGCCGATCGCGGGACCTGTCGCTGTCGGGGCTCTCTTTTATCCCGGAGAGTTCGCCGGCCGCGCATCCGGCGGAACTGAAAAAGGTCGTGGGGCGCAAGGTGAAGGTGACCCTGCCGCTCAACGATTTCTCGCTGACGGTCGGTGGGCGCCTGGCCCGGGTTTTCCAGGTGAGTCAAAACGGGCGCAAGACGACGGCGGTCGGTGTCCGTTTTTCCGAGATCCCGTTGAGCCTGCGCGGGGCCTTTTTTTCGATAGCCGGCAATCACGCCAACGGTGCCGGTCCGCTCGGCTGAGGCCCGGTCGACCCGCCCCTGCGACCCTGCCACCGGTCGTGCCGAAACCGCTATGATCGAGATCACCCTGGTGACCCTGCTCGGACAGGTGGTGCTGCCCATCGCCCTGCTGGCGTGGGTCTGGCGCGGCTCCTGCTGCAGCCGCAGCGAGTGGCTGGTCAAAACCGTAGGGCTGGGCGCCTATCTCGGCCTGATGACGCTGGCCGGGATCGCACTGCTGATCCCTTGGTATGCGACCTACGGCACCGCGGCGCTCGCCCTTCCCGCAAGCGTTTCGGCCTGGCGCCGCATTGGGCGGGGAGATCCGGATGGAGCCGCCCGCGACCGGCCGCTGCGCATGGGATCGGCCGTTCTTCTGACCATGACCTGTCTCATCGGCCTCGCCTGGGCGGCCGCGGGCCTCTTCCCGCCGCCCGGGCCGTCCGCATCCGTGGCCTGGCCCCTTCTCTCCGGAGAGTATTACATCGTCAACGGCGGCTATTCCATTCTCATCAACCCGCACATGAAGGCTCTCTCGCGCAGCAAGTTGCACGCCTACCGCGGACAAGGCTATGCGATCGACATCGTGAAACTCAATCGCTTCGGACTGCGGGCGCAAGGGGTCTGGCCGCGCGAACTGTCGCGCTATGAAATTTTCGGTGAAGCGGTCGTCTCTCCTTGCGATGGGCAGGTGCTGCGCGTGGAAAACCGCCTCCCCGATCATGTGCCGCCCGCTTGCGACCGCGAGAACCCGGCCGGCAATTTCGTCTATCTGGAATGCGGTGAGGCGGCGATTCTGCTGGCGCATCTCATGCAAGCCAGCATCCGCGTGAGTCCGGGCGAGCGCGTGAGCCGAGGGCAGCCGCTGGGGCGGGTCGGGAATTCGGGGTACTCAACGGAGCCGCACCTCCACCTCCATGCGCAGCAGAAAAGACCGGAGCCGGAATTTCTCTCCGCGGACCCATGGGTGATCATCGCCGGCGGTCGTCACCTGGTCCGCAACAGCCGGGTGCGGATCCCCGCTCCTTGACGAGGTGCGCTCGAGGGCATTTTCTAAAGCCCATAACGCACAGAACGCTCCCGCGGGAGCGCTCTGTGCGTTTGTCTGTTGGATTTTCTATCGGCCGTTGGCCGGCACTCGGTTTAGGACTACATTTCCTCTGCGCGGATCGCTTCGTAGTAGCTCAGAACCTTGGTCACATAGGCCTGGGTCTCCTTGTAGGGCGGAATGCCGTCATAGCGCGTCACAACGCCGGGGCCGGCGTTGTAAGCGGCCAGCGCCAGTTCCACATTCCCCTCGTAGCGGTCCAGGAGCGATTTGAAGTACCGCACTCCGGCATCGATGTTTTCGTTCGGGTCGTGGAGATTCGTCACGTCGAGTTTCTTCGCCGTGTCGGGCATGAGCTGCATCAACCCCCGGGCGCCCTGCTTTGACACCGCGCGCGGGTTGAATTGCGACTCCACCATGATGATCGCCCGGATGAGGTCGTAGGCGACGTCGTAGCGCCCGGCGGCCTCGTGGATGAGCGCATGGAAGGGGTCCTCATCGGGTTCCCCCATGGGGGTGTAGACGGTGTTGGATAAATCCGACAGATAGGGCGGGCCCTCGGCCGGAAGGAAGTGGCTGCCGAAAGCCGCGGTCTGACCGGGCAGGGATCCGGCTAACACCGCGCCCTCCTCCCTGCCGATTTCAGATGACAGTCGGATGTCGGCGATGGAGACCACCAACCCCATCGCTATTGCAAAAATCCATGCCGAAACCTTTTTGACCCGCTGCTTCCAAGGTGGGTCTTCATATTCATAGCACATACCTTATCCCTCCTTTCAAAACCCCATCGCTTCACCCCCTGAACCGATGGCGTCCTACCGCACCCCCGGATAAGTCACTAAACGTTTACCAGCAATCAAGAGCAAAAATCATGCACTGTTGCATGCGTTAAAGGGTTTTCGTGAATATCTGGAGGGTTGGCCTGATAACCCGGATAATGCGCAGAACCGCTTTGGGAAGATGGATGCTCAGCTATATGTAGCCGATATCATCCGTTTGTGTCAACCTTTTCTTGCCGCTCCGAGATGCCGGAGGCTTCCCCGGCCGCCGGAGGCCCTCACGGCGCGATGCGGATGCGGGCTTTAGGGGCGAGCGCGCCCCGCTCGTTGATGGCGGCCACGACCATCTCGCCCGGATCCGGCACGATGCCCGTGAGGGCCGAGATGTTGACCTGGTGGGTGACGAGGATGAGGTTGCCTGCGGCCGGTGGGTGGCCGGCCAGCATCTCTTTCATGGCGCGGGTCTGCGCGGCTTCGAGCGCGGGCTGTTTGAAAAACGAATTGAGCGCCGGTTGCTCGCGGAACGCTCCAAAGGCGAGCTCGGCCGTTTCCCGGCAGCGGCACCACTGGCTCGAGAAGACCTGTTCGACCGGAACCCCCCGTTCGCGAAAGGCCTTGCCGATGGCGCGCGCCTGGCGGCGGCCCTCCTCAGACAGGTTGCGCTGGGTGCCGCAGTCGCCCAATTTGAAGTTTGCCGGATCGCCGAACCCCGGCGCCAGCGCATGCCGGATGAGCACCACAT
>JALOOS010000087.1 GCA_025454275.1 Desulfobacterales bacterium
CCGACTCCGACTCGGCACTCCGACTATTTTTTTAAATATCCCGCATCCCGTATCCGGCATCAACTCACCCGCAGCCGCAGCCGCAATCGCAGCCCGATCCCCCGTGGGCGGAGAGTTCGGCCATCGCCTTGACGATATCCCGGGCGGCCGGTGTTTCGATCCGCGTGATCTTTACCCTCATGTGCACTGCATCGCGGCCCGTGAACGCAGGGCAAAGCTGCGGTGCGAGATGCTCGAAGAACCGCTCGACCTGCGGGGTCATGACCTCGAGATCGACCACATCCCCGACCCGCTTGCCGGCCAGCCGGGCTTCGAAAGGGGTGATGCCGCTGCGGCCGATGCCGCAGATGAAAGCAAGCTCCATACCGGCGTGGGAGGTCCCCTCCACCCGGAGGGTCTCCGCGGCGCTGATGCTGAGGTGAATTTTCCGCAACGGCTCAACCCGGTCCATAAAGCTCCTCCTCACGGCTGCCGGCCGCCGGCCGGAGAGGGCTCCGGCGGGGCCGCATGTTCTGTGATAAGGACTTCGATCGCCATCCGCTGGAGCGCCACCCGGTCCGCCAGCGGGAGGATGGTCGGGGTCACGATCATGTAGACCGACCGTGCGACCTGGCGCCGCGCGTAGGCCGGGAGTGAAACCGATCCGAGCCACTCCAGCAATGTCAGGTGCCAGGAAGAGACACTGACAAGCCCGCTCTTCGGGCCTGCCGGCCTTCCCTCGATCGGGAAGCCGCGGGCAACGGCCTCGGCCAGAATGCGCTCGGCCGCCCCGGTCGCATCCATCCCGAACAGATGGACGGAAAAGCCCGTGGCTTCGGCATCCTCGCGCAGGTCGATCACGAGGTCGTAGCGCTTGTCTCTCAAAAAACGCCGGATGATCCGGGCCTCGCGTGATTCAAACGATCGGAAGTCCCGGTCGATATCGATGCGCATCGGATTCCGTCCCAGCCCGTGCACCCAACCCCAAGGGTTCACCACCGGCAGGATGTCGGCATCGAAAAGCGCTCCCGGGCCATGGGGGGTGATCAGCTGCTCGATGGTGGCGAGAGCGCTTTCGACTCCGGCCGCTTCATTGCCGTGCACCCCGGCCACGATCAGCACGCGCCTGAGATCGGGCACGAAGGGCCGATAGACCATGCGCCAGAAGGCCGCCGCTTCGCCGGGCTGTTCGATCCGGCCGATATCCGTGAGCAACAGGCTTGCCGAGGCCCAGTCGGCCAGCTCGAGGCGCTGCTGAATGGGTTCCAGGCTTCGCACGACCCTGACCTCTTCCCCGAAGGGGGTGGGAGTGGAACGCAGCAGCGAGCAGCCGAACGCCGAGAGCAGAATCATCGCCGCGAGCACCCCTCCCCGGGCACCGCAAAGAATCCGTCGCCAGGGGCGGGATGCCGGGGCTCGGGGCGGAAAGTTCCGCTCATCCTTGGGAAAGAGGATTTCTCCTCGCGGGGTGGCAGCCATGCGCGTCATCGCAGGCCGATCCCTGGTCCGCGACGATCCAGGCCGAGCAGCTCCGCCCGTTGTGCACCTCTATCCGGAGTCCCTGCGCAGTCGGCATCTCGCGGAACTCTTGCGGCCGGCCGGACGTAAACCCGGGCCAGGTACCTGAAACGGTCGATCATAAGGGCAATCTAACCAACCCCGCCCCCGCACGCAAGGGCCTCCTCCGAGCCCGGCCGGATCCTGCGCAAACGGCCCGGGCTTTGACTTCAGAGCCAAAATCGGGTAGATTCCTGCCGCGCGACGACAGCGAGGCGGGTTTCATCTTCCTGGTTTCTCAACGCCCCGGGAGCCTTCCCATGACCCACTGCATCCTGCTGAATGCGGACTACACGTTTCTCAACCTGGTCAATTGGAAACGAGCCGTCTGCCTGATGACCAAGGGCAAAGTGGAGGTCATCAAGGATTCCGGTGCGGCCGTGCGGGTGGCAAGCGGGGTGGAGCTCAGGATCCCGGCCGTCATGCGCCTGGTCAAACTGATCCGGACCATCTACCGGGCCGGGGTGGCCTTTACCAAAAGGAACGTCCTGGTGCGGGACGGGTTCCGCTGCGCCTACTGCGGCGGCCAGAAGGAGCGGCTGTCGATCGATCACATCATTCCCAAGTCCCGCGGGGGGAAGACCAATTTCGAAAACTGCGTGGCTGCCTGCCGGGGCTGCAACCTTCGAAAAGGCGGGCGCACTCCGAGCGAAGCGGCCATGTACCTCAAAGTCAAGGCCTACCAACCCACCATTTCGGAATTTCTGCGCCTGAAGTTTCAGAATCTGGGTTTCAGCGACCTCCTGGCCGAACTGGGTTTTTGACCTCCCGCCCGCAGCTGCGACTCCTCCCCGGCCTTCCCGCCCGGAGCCGGCTTGGTTGACACTGATGCGCTTTGCCGCTAAGTAGAGCCCATTTTCCTAACCTTGCGCGAGGGGATCTGATGGATTATAAAAAGACCTTGAACCTGCCCACCACCTCGTTTCCCATGAAGGCCGACCTCGCCCGGCGCGAGCCTGATCAGCTCAAACGCTGGGAGGAAATGCGGCTCTACGCAACCATCCGGCAGATGTCCAAAGGCCGCGAGCCCTTCATCCTGCATGACGGCCCGCCCTACGCCAACGGCCATATCCACATCGGGACGGCGCTCAACAAGATATTGAAAGACATCATCGTCCGCTCGCGCCAGATGGCCGGCTTCGACGCGGTCTACGTCCCGGGCTGGGACTGCCACGGGCTGCCGATCGAGCACAACGTGGACAAGGAGCTGGGCGAAAAGAAGAGCACCCTGACCAAGACCCAGGTGCGCCGGCTGTGCCGGGCCTACGCCGAGAAGTTCATCGACATTCAGCGCGAGGAGTTCAAACGGCTGGGCGTCATGGGAGATTGGGAGAACCCCTACCTCACCATGAACCATGAATACGAGGCGGTGATCGCCCGGGAGTGCATGCAATTCGCCCTGGAGGGGGGCCTCGTCCGCAGCAGAAAGCCCATCTACTGGTGCGCGACCTGCCAGACCGCGCTGGCCGAGGCGGAGATTGAGTATCAGGACGAGGTGTCGGCCTCGATCTACGTCAAGTTCCCCCTGGTCGAGAATCTATCCGCGGACTACCCGGTGCTGGCCGACCGGCCGGTTGCGGTCGTCATCTGGACCACGACCCCCTGGACGCTGCCGGCGAACCTCGCCGTGGCGCTGCACCCGGAATTCGATTATGTTGCCGTGGAGGCCGGCCCCCACGGGGTGCTCATCATGGCGCGCGAGCTCGTCGCGACCTGCATGCGCCATTTCGGTATCGACGCCTATTCCGTCCTTACCCGCATCGACCCGCGGGTGCTCGAGCGCAAGCACTGCCGCCACCCTTTTTACCCGCGCGAGGCGCTCATCGTCCTCGGCCGCCATGTCACCCTCGATGCGGGAACCGGCTGCGTCCACACAGCGCCCGGCCACGGCCGCGAGGACTACGAGGTCGGGCGGGAGTACGGCCTCGATCCCTACTCTCCGGTGGATGACCGGGGCTGTTTCACGGCCGAGGTCGACTTTTTCGCGGGGCAGTTCGTCTTCGATGCCAATCCGAAGATCAGCGCGCGGCTCCAGGCGAGCGGCACGCTGGTCAAAGAGGGCCGCTTCGAGCACTCCTACCCTCACTGCTGGCGCTGCAAGGAGCCGGTGATCTACCGGGCGACCCCGCAGTGGTTCATCCCGATGGACACGACCGGCCTGCGGCGGCGCACCCTGGAGGAGATCGGGCGGGTGACCTGGATCCCCGGCTGGGGCCGGGAGCGGATCACCGGCATGATCGAGAACCGCCCCGACTGGTGCGTCTCGCGCCAGCGCGCCTGGGGGGTGCCGATCACGGTCTTCACCTGCGAGAGCTGCGGGCAGCTGTTGATCACCCCGGAGATCGCCGCGCGGGTCACGCGCCTGTTCGCCGCGCATGGTGCCGATGCCTGGTTCGAACGCGCCCCCGCTGAGATCCTGCCGGAGGGGAGCCGCTGCGCGGGCTGCGGTCATGCGGGGTTCCGAAAGGAAGAGGACATCCTGGATGTCTGGTTCGACTCCGGGGTGAGCCATGCCGCCGTGCTCGAGGTGCGTCCCGACCTGCGCTGGCCGGCCGATCTCTACCTCGAGGGCAGCGACCAGCACCGCGGCTGGTTCCACAGCTCGCTGCTCACCGCCGTGGGCCTGCGCGGGCGCGCGCCTTACCGTTCCGTGCTCACCCACGGGTTCGTCGTCGATGCCGACGGCCGCAAGATGTCCAAATCGCTCGGAAACGTCATCGCCCCGCGCGAGGTGATCGATCGGTACGGAGCGGAGATTCTGCGCCTGTGGGTCTCGGCCTCCGATTACCAGGAGGATGTCCGCATCTCGAACACCATACTCACCCAGCTGAGCGATGCCTACCGCCGCATTCGAAACACCTGCCGCTTCATGCTCGGCAACCTGAATGACTACGACCCGGACCGCGACCGGCCGGCCCCGGGCGCGATGCGGGAGATCGACCGGTTCATCCTGCACCGGCTCCAGGGCCTGCTCGCGAAAATCCGCCAGGCCTACGACCGCTACGAGTACCACACCATCTATCACGCACTGCACAACTTCTGCACCGTGGATCTCTCGTCGCTCTACCTCGACATCCTCAAGGACCGGCTCTACACGTCGCCGGCCCGCTCGGCCGAGCGCCGCAGCGCCCAGGCCGCGCTCCACCGTCTGCTCGATGCGATCGCCCGGGTGATGGCGCCGATCCTGCCCTTCACCGCGGAGGAGGTCTGGCAGCACATGCCGGCGGCGGCCGATAAAACTGCCAGCATCCACATGGCGCAATTCCCCGACCCGGATGAGGGACTGATGGACGCGGCTCTGGCCGCGCGCTGGGAGCGCCTGCTCGAGGTGCGCGCCGAGGTGACCAAGGCGCTCGAGGCGGCGCGGGTGCAGAAAGAGATCGGTCATGCGCTGGACGCGGCTGTGACCATCTCCGTCGGTCCCGAGCTCTTTGCCGAGCTTGCGCCCCTTGCCGGGGATCTGCGCTCGATCCTGATCGTTTCAGCGGCCGAGCTGGTTCAGGAGGCTCCGCTCGAGGGGGCGGTCGAGAGCTCCGAGATACCGGGGTTGAAAGTCCGTGTGCAGGCGGCGGCCGGAAAAAAATGCGCCCGCTGCTGGGTCTACGCCACCTCGATCGGCGAGAGCCCCGAGCACCCCACGATTTGCCGGCGCTGCCGGGAGTCCCTGGCCCGGATCGAGACGAGCTGAAATGACGGCCGGAAAGATCCGCTTCCTGGCCCTGGTGGCCGCCGCGGTGCTGGTCCTGGACCTGAGCTCCAAGGCCCTGGTGCTGGCCTACCTGCCGCTGGGCACTAGTGTTCCGGTCATCCCGGGGTTTTTCAATCTTACCCATGTCCACAACCCCGGGGGCGCGTTCGGGTTTCTGTCAGGGATGGGGCCCCAGGTGCGGGCGGCTCTCTTCATCTTCGCCTCTCTCGCGGCCGCCGGCCTGATCCTGTGGATTTACTTCCAGACGCCGCCCCATCAGCGCCTGCTCGCCGCGGGGCTCGCCCTGGTCTTCGGGGGCGCCATCGGCAATCTCGCGGACCGGATACGTTTCGGAGTGGTGGTCGACTTTCTTGATTTCCATATCGGGGATTGGCACTGGCCGGCCTTTAATGTGGCCGACAGCGCCATCACCGTCGGTGTCCTGATTTTCGCCGCGCACGTGGTATTCGCCAAGAAGGCAACCTGACCCGCGGGCCCTTCACCCCTGGACTCCATGGTCGAAATCGCCCATCACGAGCTCGATGCCGCCCTGTCGCGTTTCGATCCGGCGGCCGGGAGTGCATTGCCGGCTGCGATCCTGGTCTACGGCGAGGAGCTCATCGTTCAGACCGTGCTCGAGCGCCTTCTCGATACCCTCCTGCCGGGGGCCCGGCAAAGCCTGAACTTCGAGGCCATCGACGGAGGGACGGCCGAGATGGGGGATGTGCTGGGGCGCATGAACACCTTCTCGCTTCTGCCCGGCACCAAGGTGGTGCTCCTCAAGGGGGCCCGGATCTTCCATGCCAGGGACGATGCGGCCCGCCTCTTGAGCCAGGCCCGCAGCGCCTGTGCCGAGAAGGATCTCCCGCGCGCCGCCCGCAGCCTGCTCAGCGCGCTGAGCCAGCTCCATCTGAGCCTGGAGGAAGCCCTTCTCCCCGAGCGCTCCGCGAGCCTCATGTCGAGCGCGGAGGCCGAAGAGGAAGAGGGCTGGCTGGATGCGCTTCTCGGCTACTGCAGGGAGAACGACCTCGCTGTGCCGCCGGCCGCGGATTCCGCCGGGATGCTGCAGCGGGCGCTCGAAAAAGGTTTTCCGAGCGGCCATCACCTGATCCTCACCACCGACGGGGTCGACCGCCGGCGGAGCATTTACAGCGTCTTGAGCCGTGCCGGACTGATCGTGGACTGCTCGGTGCCGCGGGGAGAAAGCAAGGCCGACCGCGAGGCGCAGGCGGCGGTCCTTGGCGCGCACGCAAGAACGGCGCTCGCCGCGCGGCGCAAGAGCATGGACCGGGGGGCGTTTGAGGCCCTGTGCGATATGACGGGTTTCAATCTCGGCACCTTCGCGAACAACCTCGAGATGCTGATCGCCCACGCGGGGGAGCGCCGGGAAATTACGGCCGAGGATGTGGCTGCGGTCCTGACGCGGACGAAAAAAGATCCCATTTTCGCCTTCACCGACGCCCTGACCGACCGCAAACTTTCCAGCGCCCTGTTCTTTCTCGGCTCCCTTCTCGGCGGCGGGGAGATCCACCCGCTCCAGGCGCTGGCGGCCATGGCGAACCAGGTGCGCCGGCTTCTCGCCGTGAAGGACTTCACTGCAACCCCGGGAGGTGCGGCGTGGCAGCCGGGTATGAACTTTCCCCTGTTTCAGAAGAGGGTCGTGCCGGCCGTGACCGGGTACGATCGGGAGCTGTTGAACCGCCTGGAAGCCTGGGAGTCCGTCCTGGCACCGCCGTCGCCGGGGGGGAAAAAAAAGAAAAAGGCTCCGGGAAGAGCTCCTGGCGGCTATCCCTCTGCTCAGCGAGGCGGATTTTCGGCTCAAAACCTCGGCCCTCAACCCGCGGTTGATTTTGGAGCGGGTAGTGTGGCAGATATGCGGGGTAGGTAGGCAATGAAGGGTTTCTTCCGCAGCCAGGAAGAGAAGCTCGCCGCGCGGTACCTGCGCTGGCAGTTCGAGAAGCAGGGGTTAGCGCCGCCGGCCGAGGGCGAGATCCAGGGGCAGGCGTCCCGGATCGTCACGGAGGCCCATCGCATCGCCCGGGAGCGCGGCGGCAACCTGCTCGACATCATGAAGGGGCTGGTCGGCGATTTCTTGAAGAAGAATTAGAACCGGTTTCCCAGTCCTAAAGCGGCGGCCGGCGCCGTCCGCTTTCAACCCTCATCAGCGGTTCCCAGGAGGCGACCATGAGCGAAAGCTGGAAAGAGAAACTCTCCTGCGCCACCCACTGCCGGCGCTGCAGCCTGAAGCTGGCCCCCGGCGACCCCCGGATCCTCTCGGTCTACGACCACGAGCCGATCTGCATGCCCTGCAAGGGTGTCGAGGAGAAGCGGGCCGACTACGAGGAGAGCTCCAAGAATGCGATCGGCCAGTGCCTGATGGATGTCGAACTGGCCTACGGCGACCCCGGAGGCTACTGCTACCACCACTTTTATCCCTTCACCTGCTGATGCCGTGGAAATCGCTGCGGGTGACCGCCGCCCGACGGGTACCCGCGCTTGAAAGGAAGAACACGTGCAACCATCTATCTTCGATCTGACGGCGAAAACGGCGCTGGTGACCGGCGCCGGGCGGGGTATCGGGCGCGCCTGCGCCCTCGCGCTGGCGCAGGCGGGGGCGGATGTGGCCCTGGTCGCCCGCACCCGGCCGGAGCTGGAATCGGTGGCCGGTGAGATTGCGGTTTTGGGAAGACGGGCCTTCGTCCGCCCCCAGGACGTCACCCGGGTCGGCGAGCTGCCCGGGCTGATGGAGGATGCGGCCGCGCACCTGGGCGGGATCGACATCCTGGTCAACAACGCCGGGATGAACATCCCCCAGGAGGCCCTGGAGGTGACACCCGAGGCCTGGGACCGGGTGATCGATCTCAACCTCCGGGCCGCCTTCTTCACCGCCCAGGCGGCCGGCCGCCTCATGGTGAGCCAGGGCCGGGGCGGCCGCATCATCAACCTGACCTCCCAGACCGGGACGCTGGGCCTTGTGAAGCGCGCGGCCTATTGCGCCAGCAAGGCGGCCCTCAACCTGGTCACCAAGGTCCTGGCGCTCGAGTGGGCCTGCCACGGTATCCTGGTCAATGCCGTGGCCCCGACCTTCATCGAGACCGACTTTTCGCGCGGTTTTCTCTCCGACCCGGACTTCCGCGCCTATGCTTTGTCGAAGAATCTGCTCAAGCGCTTCGGAACCCCCGAGGACGTGACCGGAGCCGTGATCTACCTCGCCTCTCCGGCCGCGGCACTCGTCACCGGGCACATTCTGTTTGTGGATGCCGGCTGGACGGCACACTGACCCACGGAGGAAGACCCATGGCATACTACCTTAAAAAAGCCAAGGAGCGGCCCGCCGAAGATCTGACCCGGGTGCGTGAGACGGTTCGCGACATCATCGAGCGGGTCCGGCGCGAAGGGGAAGCCGGGGTGCGGTTTTACTCGGCCAAGTTCGACAACTGGTCGCCGGCGACCTTCAAGGTGGGCGAGGACGAAATTCAGGCGGTCACATCCAAGCTGCCGGCCTCCATGGCGGCGGACATCGATTTCTGCCAGGCCCAGATCCGCCGTTTCGCCTCGGAGCAGATGAAACGGATGGCCGACTTCGAGGTCGAGACCCTGCCCGGGGTTTTTCTGGGACAGAAGATCATACCGGTCGCCTCCTCGGGCTCCTATGTTCCGGGCGGCCGCTACCCCATGCTTGCCTCGGCCCACATGACCGTGATCACCCCCAAGGTGGCCGGGGTGGGGCGGGTGGTGGCCTGCTCGCCCCCGGTCAAGGGCGAGGGCATGTATCCGGCCACCCTCTACTCGATGGTGGCGGCCGGAGCGGACGAGATCTACTGCATGGGCGGGGTCCAGGCCCTGGCGGCCATGGCCTACGGCATGGAGGGGCTCGAGCCCGTGGACTTCGTGGTCGGGGCAGGCAACAAGTTCGTGGC
>JALOOS010000348.1 GCA_025454275.1 Desulfobacterales bacterium
GCCGCCCTTCGGCTACGAGCTCTGTGCACAGCGCCTGAGGGAAGAGACCGCCGACAAATTCGATCTGAGCTCCTGGCGCCTGGCCGGCGTGGGGGCGGAGACCATCCGCCCGGAACCCCTGGCCCGCTTCGCCGAAATCCTGGCGCCGAGCGGCTTCAACCCGAACGCCTTCTCCGCCTGCTACGGCATGGCCGAATGCTCGCTTGCGGTGAGCTTCTCGCCGCTGGACCGGGGGATTCAACTCGATGTCGTCACGGCCGAGGACATGGCCCGGTCGCAGGAGGCTACCGCCGCACCGGCCGGCGGGACTGCCGGCACCAAGAGTTTCGTCAAGTGCGGGGTGCCGCTTCCCGGCTATGACATCGAAGTGCGGGACTCCGACGGGAGGGTCCTCCCGGAGCGGCGGGTCGGCACACTCTATGTGCGCGGCCCCAGCGTCATGTCCGGCTACTTCGGCGAGGAGACCCTCACACGGGACGTCCTCTCACCCGAGGGATGGCTCAACACCGGGGACCTGGCGTATGTCGCCGACGGCAGCATCGTGATCACCGGGCGGCAAAAAGACCTCTGGAGTACATCGCCGAGAGCCAGCCCGAGGTGCGCACCGGCGATGCATCGGCGTTTTCGGTGACGGCACCCAACGGAGAGGACAAGGCGGTGCTGGTCATCGAGTGCCGCGAAGCCAGCCCCCTGAAACGCGATGAACTGGTCTCCCGGATCCAGTCGCTCATCCGCCAGGATCTGGGGATCGATTGTTTTATCGAATTGGTTCCGCGCAACACCCTGCCGCGCACCACATCGGGCAAACTCTCGCGGTCGGGTGCCAAGAACGATTTTTTAAAGCGGGTCGCCGACGGGAAAACCGAGCAGCCGGGCGACAGCGACGACTTTTACTTATTGCGCCGCAAGGCGAGCTGAGCCCGGCCCGTCGGATCGGTCCCGGCGTCGGGTTGAATCGGGCCGCAGGATGTTACCGGCGATCATCACGCGCAACGGCGACGGGGTGATCGCCGGTTCGCGTTGAAAGGTTCCATGCCCCGCACGCTGGCCATCACAGGAGCGACGGGTTTCATCGGCGCCGCCCTCCTGCACGAGCTGGCCGGGGGCGGCCGCGAGATCCGCGCCTTGTTCCGCTCCCGCCCCGCCCCGGCCGCAGACGGCGCCTTACGGGCCGGGGTCGAGTGGGTGCGGGGCAGCCTCGACGATACGCAGAGCCTGGAGCGGCTGACCCGCGGGGTCGAGGCCGTCATCCACTGCGCCGGCGCGGTGCGGGGCGCGACACGGGAGCAGTTCGACCGGGTGAACAGCGAGGGGGTGGCGCGGCTGGTGCGAGCCGCCCGGCAATCCCGGCCCCGGCCGCGGTTCCTGCTGATCTCATCGCTCGCCGCGCGTGAACCCCAGCTCTCTTTCTACGCCGCCAGCAAGCGCCGCGGAGAGGAGGCGCTGCGTGCGGCCGGAGAGGGGATGGAGTGGTCTGTGCTGCGGCCGCCGGCGGTTTACGGTCCCGGGGACCGGGAGATGCGCCCGCTGATCGAGGCCATGCGGCGGGGCGCGGCCCCGATGCTCGGGCGGCCGGAGGCGCGGTTTTCGATGATCTTCGTCGCAGATCTGGCCGCTGCGGTCCGGCAGCTCGTCGACCAGCCGCTCTGGGAGCCCGGTCCCTTCGAGCTGCACGACGGCCATGACGGCGGCTACACGTGGCGGGACGTCGTCACCACCTTCGCGCGGATCGCCCGCCGGCCCGTGCGCCCGGTGCCGGTTCCGGCCATCCTCCTGAAGACGGTCGCCGCCGCCAATCAGGCGCTCGCCCGGCGGTTCGGCTATGCACCGATGCTCACCCCCGGCAAAGTGCGCGAACTGACCCACCCCGACTGGGTGTGCGCCGATGCCGCGTTTCGGAAGGCCACCGGATGGGTCCCGCGTGTCGGACTGGAAGAGGGATTGAGGCGCACGCTGGGGAGCATCCGCGTGAATCAAAAATAAAGGGAGCCGCCATGCCAGCCTATGATGAGATTCTCCGCCAGGTGGTCGAATTGATCCGTCCCCTGGCCCCGCCGGACCGGCCCGTCGCGGAGGAGACCGACCTCGTCGCCGACCTCGAATTCGATTCGCTCAAGGTCATGAGCCTGGTCGAACAGGTGGAGGACCGCTTCGACATCTCCGTCCCGCTGAACATTCTGCCCGATATCCGCACGGTCAAGGACTTTACCGTCCAGCTCCAACGCCTGATCGCGGGGTCCGCCCCATGAGCCTCTTCGACAAGTTTCAGCCCATCGCCGCCGCGCGCCAAGCCCTCGCCGAGAGCGGGGTCGCATCGATCAACGTCGTGATGGAGCAGGTGCTCTCCCCCACCGAGGCGCTGATCAACGGGCGCCGGACCATCCTGGCCGGCACCAACAACTACCTGGGACTGACCTTCCACCCCGAGTGCGTCGAGGCGGCCTGCCGGGCGCTCAGGGCGGAGGGCACAGGCACGACCGGATCGCGGGCCGCCAACGGCAACTATGGCGGCCACGTGGCCCTCGAACGGGAGCTGGCCGACTTTTTCGGCGTCCGCAGCGTCATCGTCTTCTCGACCGGCTATGTCGCCAACCTGGGAATGATTGCGACCCTGACCGGCCCCGGGGACGTGCTGCTGATCGACGCCGACTCCCATGCCAGCATCTACGACGGCTGCCGCCTGAGCGGGGCCGAGGTGATCCGCTTCCGGCACAACGACCCCGCCGACCTGGACAAGCGCCTGCGCCGGATAGGAGAGCGGGCCGCCCGCACGATCGTCATCG
>JALOOS010000349.1 GCA_025454275.1 Desulfobacterales bacterium
AAACAATCTGACCTCCCTGGGGCTGATGCTGGCCTCGATTTCCCACAGCATCAAATCGGTGCTCACCGGCCTGGATGCCGGCGTGTACTCCATGGAGAAGGCCTTCTCACGGAGCGACGAACGGCAGCTGGAGGAGGGCCTGGAGCTGGTCAAACGCATGGCCGAGCGCATCCGCAAAATCACACTGGACATCCTGTTCTACGCCCGGGAGCGGGAGTTGAATCCGGTGCCGCTGGACATCCGGCAATTCGCCGAAGAGGTGGTTGAAAATGTCCAACCCCGCTTCGATCGCCGGGGGGTGCGTTTGGTCTGCGAGTTTGAGGAGCCCTTGGGCGGCTTTGAGGCGGACCCCGGCTTGCTGAAGGCCGCCATGATCAACCTGCTGGACAATGCGGTGGACGCCTGTTCGGCGGCAGACGGCCGGCCCGAGGCCCGGGTGGTGTTTCGCGTCCAGGCCGGCCCGGAGCGGGTAGGGCTGTCGGTGGATGATACGGGCCAGGGGATGACCCCGGAGCAGCTCAAAAAGTTGTTCACCCTATTTTATTCCACCAAAGGAATCCAGGGAACGGGGTTGGGGCTTTTCATCGCCGACAAGATCGTGCGCCAACACGGCGGAGATATCGTCGTGGAATCCACTCCCGGCAGGGGTTCGCACTTCTGTGTCCAGCTTCCGAGGCGCCAGCCGGCGGTCGCCCCCCCACCCGCGGAGCCGGACCTCCCGCCCCCGGGCCCTGCGGTCATGGCATGGGGGGAAGAGCGCGCATGAGGGAGCATATCCTCATCGTCGATGGCGACCGGACGCGGCGGGAACGGTTGCAGGAACTTCTGTCGGAGTGCGGTTTCCGCGTGACCCTCCTGGCGGACCGCGCGAAAGGCCTGCAGGCGGCGGAGCGCTTGGGAGCCAAAACCCTCCTGATCGGCGACAGCCTGCCGGAGGCCGACCTGCCCGGGGTGGTGCGCTCCTTCAAACGCCGCAGCCGTCGGGCGACAGTGATGGTTCTCACCGACCGTCCGGCGGTTCTCGAAGCCCTGCGGGGGGTTGCGGATGGTTTCATCGGCAACACCCTGAACGTCATCGCCCTGGAGGCTCAGATCCGCGGAGCCTGCGAGCGCGCCACCCTGCGCCGGCGAGTTCACCGTCAGGCGGCCCGATTCGAGCGACGGCTCGAAACGCTCCTGAGCGAACGGGTCGAAAACGAACGGTTTCTGGCGGTCAAGCAGATCGTCGACAAACTCTCCTCCTTCATCGGCCGCATCTCCCGCGACGTGGAGGGCGGGGTGCGCTATTTCAACGCCATGCCCTATTTCGTCTCGATCCACGACCGCCGCCTGCGGGTGCTCGCCGCCAACCGGCCCTACCGGGCGCTGCTGGGAGGCAAGGCCGGGGCGGGCAGCTGGGGCGTCTACGAGGGGGCGGCCGGCGAGGCCGCGGGCTGCCCGGTGAGCCGGAGCCTGCGCTCGGCCGAGGCCCACGAATCCCGCGAAGTGGTCCGCTACCGCAGCGGCGCCCGGGTGCCCGTGATCGTCCACACCGCGCCGATTTACAACAACGAGGGCGAGGTCGAACTGGTGTTGGAGGTCGCCGCGGGCACTCAGGACATCGACCGGCTGCAGGAGGATACGCGGCAGGCCCAGCAGCGTTATCAGCTCATCTTCGACGCCGTGCCCTGCTTCGTGGTCGTTTTGGACCGGGGGTTGCGGGTCACGGCCAACAACCGCGCCTTCGTGCAGGCGTTCGGAGACAAGGTCGGCGCCTGTTTCAGCGAGGTTTTCCCCATGGATCCCCCGACCCTGGCGGCCTCGCCCCTCCAGAAGACGCTGCACCGCGGGGTGGCCCACCATGGGGAGATGGTGCTGACCCGCCCCGGCGGGAAGCCCGCGCACATGCTCGTCTGGGCCTCGCCGATGGCCACGGCGGCCGGCAAGCTCATGCAGGTGCTGGTGATCCTGCTCGACATCTCCCAGGTTCGCGAGCTCCAGACGAGTCTCGCCTCGCTGGGGCTGATGATCGGCTCCATCGCGCACAGCATCAAGGGGGTGCTGACCGGGCTCGACGCGGGGGTCTACCTGCTCTCCCGGGGGGTGGCGCGCCAGGACGATGCGCAGGTGGCGAGCGGCCTTGAGACCGTGCAGCGCATGGCGGAGCGGATCCGCCGCATGATCTTCGACATCCTGCTCTTTGCCAAGGAGCGGGAGGTGCGGCGCGTGCCGGTCGGCCTCCGCGCCTTCGCCGAGGAGCTGATCGAAGGTCAAGGGGGTTCCGCTCGAGCTCGACTGCCCGGCGGATCCGGGCGGTTTCGAGGCCGATGCCGACCTGCTGCGGCCTGCGCTCGTGAATCTCCTCGAAAACGCCGCCGACGCCTGCGCCGCCCAGGCCACCGCCCGGGAGCCGCGTGTGGTGCTGCGGATCGTGGCGGACGAGGCCCGGGTGGTGTTCACGGTCGAGGACAACGGCGTCGGCATGAACCCCGAGCAGCTGCAGAATCTCTTCACCCTCTTTTTCTCGACCAAAGGCACCCAGGGCACGGGGTTGGGGCTTTTC
>JALOOS010000088.1 GCA_025454275.1 Desulfobacterales bacterium
TCCACCCCCAGCGCCTGAACGTCGACCGGGATCTTCCCGGCGGACTGGGCGGCATCGGTGTGGACGCGGATGCCGCGGGCGCGGGCGAGGGAGGTGATGGCGGCCAGGGGTTGGATCGTGCCCACCTCGTTGTTGGCGTGCATGATCGTGACGAGGATCGTGTCCGGGCGCAGCGCGGCCGCGACATCGGCCGGGGAGACGAGCCCCTCTGCGCCGACCGGCAGCCGGCTCACCTCGAACCCCTCTTTTTCCAGGAAGGTGCAGACATTGAGCACGGCCGGGTGCTCGAAGGCGGAGGTGACGATGTGCCGCCCCCGTGCGCGCAGGGCGCGGGCGCTGCCGATGATGGCCCAGTTGTTCGCTTCGGTGCCGCCGCTCGTGAAGACCACCTCCTCCGCCGTGCAGTTCAAGAGAGCGGCCGTCCGGCGGCGGGCGAGGTTCAGCGCCTGCCGCGGGGCGACCGCGTAAAGGTGGCCGCTCGAGGGGTTGCCGAACTCCTCCTCGAGAAAGGGGCGCATCGCGGCGACGACCTCGGGCGCGTGCGGGGTGGTGCCGTTGTAGTCCAGATAGATCGGGCGGCTCATGGCAGGCCCTCCTCCTTGAGGCTATCGTTTTTCTCGGGGCCGACGGTACCGGCCGACGGAAAGCGGGCCAGGTCCGTGTGCGGGATGAACTTGGCGGCGCTGAAGCGGTTCATGAACGCCTGGTTGACATTGAGCTCGAGATAGGTGACGCGGTCGCGGATGCGGTCGATCTCCTCAAGGGCCTGCGCCGAGGTGAGCACGAGGGCCGCCCCCTCGAGCGAGCTGTTGCCGAGGGGAACGAAGCGCGCGAGCGGCAGGTCCGGAAGCATGCCGATCGCGATGGCCGAGCGCGGGTCGATGAAGCAGCCGAAGGTCCCGGCCACGTAGAAGGTCGCGACCTCCTTGAGCTCCACGCCCACGGTCAGGGCGAGCGTCTCCAGGATGGTGTACATGGCCGCCTTGGAGCGCACCAGGCTGTCCAGGTCGGGCTGGCCGATCGTCAGCTCCCGGCCGGTGGCGGAGTGCTCCGCCGGCACCACGACGATATGCCGGATCCCCTCGACGAGCCTCAGGCGATCCCCGCAGCGGTCCGGGACGATCTTGCCGCGTCGGTCGATCATCCCGACCCGGAAGAGCTCGGCGGCGAGGTCGATCACCCCGGAGCCGCAGATCCCGCGCGCCGGTTTCTCTTGGATCGTGTGCAGCGCGAAGCGGAGCGTGTCCGGGTCGATGCGCACCCGGTCGACCACCCCGGGGGCGGCCATCATGCCCATCCGGCTGACCCCGCCCTCGAGCGCCGGCCCGGCGGCGCCGGCGCAGCCGATCAGCCAGTCACGGTTACCGAGAACCACCTCGGCGTTGGTGCCGACATCCACCAGGATGGCCGTCTCATCGCGCCGGTGCAGCCCCGCGAAGAGGATCCCGGCAATCAGGTCTCCGCCGAAGTAACTGCCGATGTTGGGGAAGAGAAGGACGCGCGCGTACGGGCCGGCGGCGAGGCCGAGATCGGCCGCGCGGAGGACCTCGGGACGGTTGACCGCGGGGATGTAGGGCTCGCGGATCATCCAGCGCGGGTTGAACCCCAGGAGGAGATGGGTCATGGCGGTGTTGCCGGCCACCGCCACGGCGCGGATGTCGCCGGCCGCCCCCCCGGCCCGGCGGCAGGCGTCGGCGACCGCGGCGTTCAAGGCCTCGCGGATGAGCGTCGTGAGCTGGTTGAGCCCCTCCGGCTCCGCGGCAGTGTGGATGCGGGAGAGCACGTCCGGGCCGATGGCGATCTGAGGATTGTCGAAGGCGGATTCGGCGAGGCTGCGGCCATCGGCCAGATCGACGATGCGCAGCGCCACCCGGGTGGTGCCGAGGTCCACCGCGAGCCCGAGGGCCGGGGCCGGGCGGTCGGCCGGGTCGATCCCGGTCACCATCCAGCGGCCGCGGTCGCGGAAGAGGCTGCAGCGCACCCTGAACCCTTCCCGCCGGAGGAGCTCCGGCAGCTCCCGTTGCAGGCCGAGGTCGATCGCCACCGCCTCCGCCCGGAGTTCTTTTCTGAGGGCGGCCGCCAGCCGGTCGACATCGGCGGTGTTGTCGGAGAGAGTGGGCGGCGGCAGGCGGACCGTGCGGAGCCAGGCGGCGGGGGCGTTCACCGGTCGCTTTCGAGCGCTGCGAGGATGCGGTTCATGGTCTCGCCGGCCCGACCCGGAATGAAGAGGTCGCTCACGGCCCCCGTCAGCGGCGTCGGTTCCGGGTTGATCTCGATCACGACCGCGCCGTTTTCCTTGGCGATCAGCGGCATCGAGGCCGCCGGCTGGACGACGGCCGAGGTGCCGACGACGAGCATCACTTCGCAGGCGGCCGTGGTTTCCTGCGAGCGCCACAGGGCCAGGGGCGGGATCATCTCTCCGAAAAAGACCGCATCGGGCCGCAGCACCCCCCCGCAGCCGCAGCGCGGGGGCAGCACCGTGTCGTCGACCGTGCGGGTTTCCACCCGCCGCTCGCACTGCATGCAGCGCTGCCAGGCGAAGCTTCCGTGAAACTCGATCACATCCGTGTTGCCGGCCATCTGGTGGAGCCCGTCGATGTTCTGGGTGATCACCGTGCGCAGGATGCCGAGCGCTTCCAGGCGCGCAAGCCCCTTGTGGCCGTCGTTGGGGACGGCATGGTCCATGACCGCCTTGAGGTCCTTGACAAGGACTTTCCAGACCATAGCCGGGTTGCGCCGCAGGACATCGATATGGGCGATCTCCATGGGGTCGAACCGCTCCCAGAGCCCGCCCGGGCCGCGGAAGGCCGGGATGCCGCTTTCGATCGAGATGCCGGCCCCGGTCAGGGCCACGGCGTTGCGGGTGGCGGCGAGGTGCTCAGCGGCGGCGGCGATGAGGGCGTCCATAGATCTCATGCAGCACCTGCAGCGTGGATCGGGCGCGGATCCCCCCCCGGCCGCGCAACGACTCAGGCCGGCGGCCGGCGGTCCGTCTGCGGCGGGCTATTTCTTGGGTTGGTCCGGGGGACGCTCGTTTTCCGGCAGCTGGTCGATGTACCACTGCATGGGGTCGAGCAGTTCGTAGCCCATCTCGGTCAGCTTCCGCTTCACCTGGGCCACATTCTGGGTGAGCAGATAGGGAAAGACGGCCCGCTTCTTCTCGTCCCAGTAGCGGGCCACAAGGACACTGCCGAAGGAGACGCCCATTTCGGTAATGGCGTCCACGATCTTCTTGAGCTGCCCGACCTTCTCCTCCACCAGGATGCAGAGCAACGTCCCGGGCTGGCCGATGCCGAGCACATTGATGAAGGCACGCAGGAGGTCCCGCACCGAGATGATCCCCTTCAGCCGCCCCTCCTCGTCCACCACGGGCAGGGCGCCCACCCTGGAGTTCTGGATGACGAGCAGCGCGTCCTGGATCGTGTAGGAAGGCGGTATCGCGATCACCTTGCGGGTCATGATGTCATTGACGGTGAGGTTCTGGAACCCTTCCTTGTCGGCCGGGCTGATCCCCTCCTTGAAAAACCGGTAGGGCAGGGCGGAGCGCAGGTCCCGGTCGGTCACGATGCCGATGAGCTTGCCGCCGGAGTCCACGACCGGCAGGTGGCGGATGCCGTGCGCGCCCATCAGCTCCTGGGCCTCGAAGATCGTCGTATCCGGGTTCACGGTGATGACCCTGCGGGTCATCGATCTGCTGACAAACATGGCGTTCTCCCTCGTTCGCGCGTAAAGGTTGACCCGATCAGCCGTTCAGCAGGATCTCCACGTGGTTGCGGGCCAGCTCCGGCAGCCGTTTCAGGCAGTAGCCGCCTTCCAGAACGGAAACGATCCGGCCGGAGGCATATTCGCCGGCCATGGCCATCAACCGCCGCATGATCCAGGAGTAGCACTCCGTGGAGAGCTTGATGTCGGACATGTCGTCATCCCGGTGGCCGTCGAATCCGGCCGACACCAGAATGAACTCGGGTTTGAAATCGGCAAAGGCCGGGAACAGATCGCGCTCCATCAGCCGCATCCAGTCATCGTCGCTCAGGCCGGGCAGGACCGGGGAATTTTTCGTGAAGCCGTAGCCGGCGCCGCGGCCGTATTCGAATTCGCGCCCCGTGCCGGGGTAGGCGAAGGTCGGGTGCTGGTGGATCGAGTAATAATAGACCTCGGGCTCGTCGTCGAAAATATGCTGGGTGCCGTTGCCGTGGTGGACGTCGAAGTCGACGATGCCCACCCGGTGCAGCCCCCATTGCTTCTGAAGGTAGCGTGCGGCGATGGCCACGTTGTTGAAGTAGCAGAACCCCATGGCACGGCTGGTCTCGGCGTGGTGGCCGGGGGGCCGAACGGCGCAGAAGGCGTTGTCCAGCTCCCCCGCCATGACCCGGCGCACGGCTTCGAGGATTCCGCCGACCGCCAAGAGGGCCACCTCGTAGGTCTCGGGGCACATCTGATTGTCGGGGGAGTCGAGGGTCTGGTGCCGCGCGCGGCAGGCGGCTTCAAAGCGCTTGGCGTATTCGGGGGTGTGGACGGAATGGACCCACTTCAGTTCGGCCGGCAGGGCGGTGATCCGGGAGACCTTCTCCAGCAGTTCCCCGTTGCGGATGCCCTCGTAGATCGCCTCCAGCCGCTCGGGAACCTCCGGGTGATAGGGGCCGGTCTTGTGCAGCCGGTAGCGATCGTCGTAGAGAAACCCGGTACGTTTCATGGGCGCAGATCCTTATGGTTATAAGGCGGTCTTGCTGTCGCTGCGTCGCCGCGCTTGGAGGTCCGCGGGCCTGCGCGCCTCACGGCACGATCTTGTCGAACGCCGCAAACGCCGCCGCCACGCAGGGGGTCTGCTCCGGCATCTGGATGGTCGGCCGGCCGTTGAGGTCGTAGTCGTAGACCGTGCGGTCCTCGGGCACGGTGCCGAGCAGCTCGACCCCGGCATCGGCGATCATCCGGAGCACCTCCTCCGACGGCGGCTCCTTCGCCTGGTTGATGAGGAGCCCGCTGCGGCCGACGCCGATGTTGAGCTCCCGGGCAAGCTCGTCGATCCGCAGCGCCGCCTGGAGGCTGCGCCGCGAGGGATCGGAGACCAACAGCAGGAGATCGACATTTTTCGTGGTCAGGCGGCTGATGTGCTCCATCCCGGCCTCGTTGTCCATGACGATGTAAGGGTAGTTGTTGACCAGCTTTTCGAGAAACGCGGTCAGGAGCGAATTCGCCGCGCAATAGCAGCCGGCGCCCTCGGGCCGGCCCATGACGATGAGATCGAAGCCGTCCGACTCCGCGACCGACTCCTCGAGTTTCATGGAGATGAAGACATCCTTGGTCATCCCGCTCGGTACATTCCCCTTTTTCATCTCCTCGCGGGCATTGCCCAAGGTATCGGGGACCGCCACCCCGAGCACCTCGTTGAAGTTGGAGTTGGAGTCGGCATCCACCGCCAGGACCGGGGTCTTTCCCTGCTTCAGGAGGTATTTGACGAGCAGGCCGGCCATGGTGGTTTTCCCGGTGCCGCCCTTGCCGGCCAGTGCTATCGAAAACGCCATCGCGTATGGATTCCTTTCGGCGCCTCCGCTTCGGGACCGCCTACCCCCCGTCCCGGACGCCCTTTTTTCACCACCCTCCTAAGCCAGATCGGGCCAACAGTCAAGCGGGTTGTCGGCCCCGCGGCACCCGCCGCCGCCCGGCGTTGCCGGCCATGCCCGCGGCGATCAAACCGCTTGAAATGGTTCAGCCTTCGTGTTAATCGCAGAGATCATCGGAAAAAAGGCAGGTTCAACCATTCAGCGCGGGGGAGGCTCACGATGGATTTTGAACTCAGCAAGTCGCAAAAGGAGATCCAGAAGGCGGCGCGGGAGTTTGCCCGGGGCGAGTTCGACAAGGAACTGGCCCTGGAGCTCGACCGAAAGCACGAGTTTCCTAGGAAGATCTGGCAGAAGGCGGGTGAATTGGGGTTCATCGGCGTGCACTACCCGGAGGGCTATGCCGGCCAGGGCTTGGGCTGCCTCGAGAACATCCTGATCGCCGAGGAGTTCTGCGCGCGGGATTCGGGCATCGGCAGCGCGGTCATCCTCGCGAGCTTCGCCTCCGAGTGCGTCCTGCGTTTCGGCAGCGAGGAGCTCAAGCGGAAATTTCTTCCTCCCGTGGCCGAGGGCAAGATGCTCTCCGCCGGGGCCTTCACCGAGCCCGGCCACGGCTCGGACATCACCTCTCTCGACACGACGGCCGTGCGCCACGGCGACGAGTGGGTCATCAACGGCACCAAGACCTTCATCACCAACGGGGGGCTCGCCGGCTTTTACTGCACGCTCTGCCAGACCGATGTGGCCACCCAGCCCTCCTACCGCGGCATCAGCATGATCCTGGTGGAGGCCGACCGCCCCGGGCTCACCACCGCCGACGTGGGCGAGAAGATGGGTATCCACATGATGGCCACGGCCGAGGTCAACTACAAGGATGTGCGGGTGCCGGCCGCGAACCTGATCGGCAAGGAGGGCCGCGGGTTCTACCAGGTGCTCGAGTTCTTCGACGAGAGCCGCATCCTCGTCGCGGCCCAGGCCCTGGGCATCGCCCAGGGGGCCTTCGACCGGGCGCTCGCCTACGTCAAGGAGCGCCAGCAGTTCGGCAAGCGCCTGGCGGAGTTCCAGGCGACCCAGCATAAGCTCGCCGACATGGCCACCAAGATCGAACTGGCACGCCTGATGACCTACAAGGCCGCCTGGAACTTCGACCAGGGGCGGATCGACCCCAAGCTCACCTCCATGGCCAAGATGTACGCTGCGCGGACCGCGGTCGAAGTGGCCGACGAGGCCATCCAGCTGCTCGGCGGCTACGGCTACATGACCGAGTACGAGGTGGAGCGCTTCTACCGCGACGCCAAGATCACCGAGATCTACGAGGGCACCAAGGAGATCCAGAAGAACACGATCGCGAGCGCCGTGCTCGGAAAGTTC
>JALOOS010000089.1 GCA_025454275.1 Desulfobacterales bacterium
CGGGTCGCGGACGCCAGGCGGCGGACGGCGCCTCCCGCTCGCTTCGCGCCAGCGCGGTGATCAGGCGGCGCTGTTCCGGGCGCGCGCGGGTTTTCAGAAAATCGGGGAGGCCCGCGGCCGGCGGGCACCCGGCGGCTCTCTTCAATGCCGCGAGCGGCGTGTGCAGCAGCACGCGCTCGAGCTGAAAGATGACGGATGTGACCCGGAACGCCTTCATGCCGCCTCGATGCGGTGGGGGGTGAATTCCGGCGAGTTCATCAAATTCAACCCCGGCTGTCAATGCCGCCGCACACGCCGCGGCCGGCCGGGACGTAGCCGCGCTCTCCGGTTGCATGCGGATCCTCCTGGTTTATCCGAGCTTCTCCGCGCCCCGGGTCGACGCCGAGGACATCGGCTTTGTCCCGATGGGGCTCTATCATGTGGCCGCGGCCCTCATCGCCGGCGGCCACGCGGTCGAGGTGGCGAACTGGCATGACCGCAGCGCGGCCGAGGCCATCGAGCGGGACCTGCGGGCGATGCGGCCCGAGCTCGTGGGCGTCTCGATCCTGCACGCCAACCGCTGGGGCGGAATCGACCTCGCCCGCATCGTCAAGCGGGTCGACCCTGCCGTGCCGGTGGTCTTCGGCGGGGTGGGGGCCACCTTCCTCTGGGATCATCTGCTCACCCATTTTCCGGAAATCGATGTCATCGTGCGCGGCGAGGGCGAGGAGAGCTTCCCCCGTCTCGTGGCCGCCCTCGGGGCCGGGCGCGGCGCGGCGCTCGAGGAGATTGCCGGGATCGCCTTCCGCAGAAACGGCCGGCCGGTGAAAACCGCCGCCGCCCCGCCGATCTGCGACCTCGACCGCCTGCCCATGCCGGCCCGTCACTTCGACACCCCCCATCTCTCCCTCACCCGGGGCTGCGCCTCCAACTGCCGCTTCTGCGGTTCGCCCGCCCTCTGGGGCCGCCGGGTCCGCTCCCATTCGGCGGACTACTTCGTCGAGCAGCTCTCCCTGACCCGGGCCCGCGGCCGCCGTTTCGTCTTCGTGAGCGACGACACCTTCACCTGCGACCGGGAGCGCGTCATCGCCATCTGTCGCCGGCTGATCGACCGCCGGCTCGACCTCAGCTGGGCGGCGATTTCGCGGGTGGACGCGGTGGACGAGGAGCTGCTCGGCTGGATGCGCCGGGCGGGCTGCATCCAGATCAGCTACGGGGTGGAGAGCGGCTCCCCCGAGATCCGCCGCCGGCTGAACAAAAAGATCAGCGACGCCGCGATCCGCCGCGCCTTCGCCCTCACCCTGCGCACCGGCATCCTGGCGCGGGCCTATTTCATCTACGGCGGCCCGGGGGAGAGCCGGGCGACGATCCAGGCGACGCTCCACCTCATGCGCGCGATCAAGCCGCTCGCCTGCATTTTCTACATCCTGGCCCTGTTTCCCGGGACCGCGCTCTACGCGGCGGCGAAGCGGCGCGCCGGTTTCACCGAGGAGATCTGGCTGAAGCGGATCGAGGAGCTCATGTACTTCGAAACCGACCCGGCGCTCTCGGCCGAGCAGGTGCTCGCGTTCGGCCGGACCCTGCGCGAGGGATTCTACCGGGAGCTGCCCGGATTCGTGGAGGCCCTGGACCCGGTCGCGGACCCCGCGTTCCGCCCGCTCCACGCCGACTTCTTCTCGCGCCTCGCCCTGACCTTCCACCAGGGGGATTACGCCCGGGCCGATCTCATCCCGAACCACCTCGCCCTGGCCGAAAGGCTCTATCGCCGGGCGCTCGGCTGGCATCCCGACCCGCGGGCCTACCTGGGGCTGGGGCTCCTGGAGCAGGCGGCCGGCCGCTTCGAGGCCTCCCTCGAGATCCTCGCGGCGGGCCGGTCGCACTTCCCCGAGGAGGAGTCGTTGAAGGTCTGCGCCGCGGTCGGCCACATGAACCTGGGCCGCTTCCAGGAGGCGCTCCGGCTGCTGGCCCGCTGCCGCTCCGATCCCCAGGTGGAGCGGCTCGGCGCCGAGTGCCGCCGCGCCCTCGGGTCGGCCTAGCCGGCAGGCCCCGGCCGCGGCAGGCCCTCGCGGATCCGCAGCGGCCCCCTTTCACGGCTCGTTCAGGTTCTCGATCAGGATCCGTCGGACCTCCTCGATCGCCTGCGGCGCCTCCTGCGCCGAATGGCCGTGATGGACGATGAGCTCGGAGGCGACGCCCTCGATGTGGGCGCTGTGATAGGCCACCACCCCGTCGTCCCACTCCGCCGGGGGGGCTTCCGGGTTGGCGACCGCGATGATGGAGTGGGCGCGGATGGGCGGGGCGATCGGCAGCGACGCAAAGGTGCGGATGAACGGGCTGTTGGGATTCATGTTGTCGGTGCTGCGGGGCGCTATCTTCTTCACGGACTGGGTCGCGAGCGCCTCGGGGCTGCGTTCGAAGATCTCCCCGAGGGGTTCGACCCAGGCGAAGGGCAGCGAAATCGCCTTGCGCAGCAGGTCGCTGACCCAGTCGGAGACCAGGAAGCTGCCGCGGTGGGGCGTGCAGATGAAGATTATCCGCCGCACAAACGGCAGGGGCGTGTAGATGAAGCTGCGTTCGAGCAGCTCGCGCGTTTCGGGCGAGACATCGAGCCGCTCGATGGGCACGGTGAGCGCCTGCTCGCGGAACCGCTCCCCGCTCTCGACGGCGGTCAGCTTGGCCAGGAGCCCCCCCTGGCTGTGCCCGACGACGACCATCTTTCGAAGGGCCGCATCGGCCCCCTCGGGGTCGAGCTCGGCGACGACGCTGCGCAGGCCCCGGGCGAGGATCCCGGCGGAGAACAGAACGGGGTTCCCGGTGTTGTAGGTGAAGAGCCAGACCTGGTAGCGGTGCCACAGCTCGGGGTCGTTGAGCACCTCGTTCAGCAGCTCGGCCCAGCGCGCGGGGCTCGAAGCCGTTCCGTGGACCAGGACCAGCGGAATCCGGCCGGGGGTGTAGGGGGCCATGAGGAAGACGTTGTCCTTGAAACGGGGCGACTGCTTGAGCAGCGCGAAATCGCCGGAAAGCAGGCCCTTGAGCTCGAGGGAGTAGACCTGGGACCCTTCCAGGGTGGAGGCGAGCGCGGCGCTCTGCCGGTACTCCAGGGGGACCCGGCGGCCGGCGAGCTCGGCGGAGGCCCCCTCCTGGGGGGTGAACAACGAGAGCTGTGCGGTCATCCGCCCGGTGCGCAGCCCCTCAACGGCGTCGTCGAACCGGAGCAGCGCGGTGGCGGCGACTTTCAGCGAAGAGGGGACCCGCAGGTACTCCCGCACCCGTTCCCCCGGCACGTGCTTGAGGGTGGCCACCAGGGGCGCGCCGATTCCCGGCCAGCGGTAGTCGTTGCGCAGCCCGCGCACGCTGAGCTCGGCGGCATTCGCAAACTCCACCAGACGGAAAGGGCCCCAGCGGAATTCCTCGGGGTCGGTGCGCAGGACGAGCTCTCCGAACGGCAGGGGGAAGGTCCCGGGCCGCAGATCCACCCGGCGGGAGCCGCTCTCGGTGAACCCGTTGGCGATCCCCTGGTTGTAAAGATCGACCGCGGTCCGCAGGCGCGGGTCGAAGGGCTCCGGCGGGAGGCGCCCTGCCGGCGGGAAGAGGAAGGCATAGGCATAGGCGGCGGCGGCCAGGTAGTACGGCTGCGCTCCGCCCCGGCCGGCGTGCTGGAAGCAGATCTCGGCCAGGGCGAAGAGGCGGTCGGCGGTGGGCAGCGTCGGCAACCCCCGGTGCAGGGCGGCGATGGCGGCGCCCGGATCGGTGCGCAGCGTCCCGGTCAGGGCGGCCCGCTCGATAATCTGAAGGGTCGGCGCGCTCAGCGTGTCGGCCGACAGAACGGTTTCGGTCAGCCGGCGGTTGGCCTCCTTCGAATCCACGTAACGCACCCCCACCGGCGTGGCGCATGCGCAAAGCAGGAGGAGGGCGGCCAGCGCCCCAGGCCCCAGCGTCCGTTTCATGAAACCTCCTTTGCGCCGGAATGCGGGCCGCCCGCCTCCGGCCACGGCCAGAGCCGTTCGAGATAGGCCAGGCTGGCCCACAGCCCGTCCGGCTCGTGGATCTCCAGGGTCATGACCGGCCGCTGCGGTGCGGTTTTAAGATAATCGAAGAGCCGGGGAAAATCGATCACCCCCCGGCCCAGGGGGAGGTGGTCGTCTTTTTGACCGCGGTTGTCGTGCAGGTGGAGCTGGCCGATGAAGGCGCCCAGCGCCTCGATCCACTCCCCGAGGGGGGCTTTACCGAAGGCGGTCAGGTGGCCGCAGTCGAGGCACAGGCCCACACCGGCGGGGTGCAGGCGCTCGAAGAGCTCGCGAATCTCTGCGGGATCCTCTTCGTAGACGTTCTCGAGCATGAGCCGGGAGCCGGCCCGGTTGAGACGCTCGGCGATCTCGGTCCAGAACGCCGTGCTGAGCTCGATCCAGCTCTTCCGGAAATAGCCGTAGCGCTGCCACTGGTAGCCGGCATGGGCCACCACGGTCAAGGGGGCGAAGAGGGGGACCAGCCGGAGAATCTCCTCGAAACGCCGCCGGGTGACGGCCCGGATGGCGGGGTCGGTCGAGCCGGCGGAGAGGTCGACGAAGGGCGCGTGGAGGGTGACCGTGAGCCGGTGCTCCCGGAGCACCTCCGCCACGGCCGCGAAATCCTCGAGCGCAAACCGCTCCAGGGCCGGGGCGTCGATCCCGATCTCGGGGTTGAGCCGATGGGCGGCAAAATGCGGGAGCAACTCCTCCCGCAGCCTGCTGAACGGCACACACACCTGGACCCGACCCCTGATATCCATTCTCCTTGTCTCCTTTTTTAAGATCGGGTATGAGTTGTTCCGGCCGGCCCAGGAGGCCGGCCGGAACAACTCATCCGATGAGCCTCTTCGATCGATTCGAACAGCTGCTGCTCCCGGCCGTGGACCGGCTCTATGCCGGCCTGCCGCGGCTGCGGCCGGACCCGGAGCAGCTCAGCCGCTGCCGCATCGTCGCGCACCGCGGGGCGCACGACCCCCCCCGCATCCCGGAGAACACCTTCGCCGCTTTCGATGCCGCGTCGGCCTGCGGCGCATGGGGGATCGAGTTCGACATCCGCTGGACCCGGGACCTCGTGCCGGTCGTGATCCACGACCCGGGCCTGGAGCGGGTCTTCGGCCGGCAACTGCGCGTCGCGCAGTGCAGCGCGGAGGAGCTCGCCGCGCTCTGCCCCCGGCTGCCGCGGCTCTCCGATCTCATCGCGCGCTACGGCGGCCGGCTTCACCTGATGGCGGAGATAAAGGCCGAGCCCTATCCCGACCCCCTCCGCCAGAACCGCATCCTGGGGGATCTTTTCGCCGGGCTCACCCCGGGGGCCGATTTCCACCTGCTTGCGCTCGACCCGGCCCTTTTCCGGCTGACCCCCTTTGCGCCCCCCTCGGCCTGCCTGCCGGTGGCCCGGGTCAATGTCGGGGGTGCAAGCCGCCTGGCCCTGCGTGCCGGGTATGCCGGGGTGGCCGGCCACTACCTCGCCACGACCGGCGGCGTCATCCGCCGGCAGCATGCCGCCGGCCGGCAGGTGGGCACCGGCTATGCGGAGTCGCGCAACGTGCTCCTGCGCGAGCTCCGCCGCGGGGTGGACTGGATCTTCTCCAACCGCGCCGGCCGCATGCAGAAGCTCCTCAAGGCCGCTCAGGCCTGAACCGTCCCCTTCCTCTCCGCTGTTCCATCCACGCACCGGAGCAGAACCGCGCCGGTCGCAAACAGGATCAGGATGGAGGCGATGCTCCAGCGCGAGGCGAGTTGCCCGGCCCGGACCATCTCCTCGGCGCTGGGGCTCTCCGGCATGAGCAGGTGGCGGGCGAGAAGCCCGACCAGCCCCATGAGGGCCGGGCCCAGGATCGAGGCGAATTTTCCCAGCATGTTGTAGAAGCCGAAGAACTCGGCCGTTCTGCCCGGCGGGATGAGCCGTGCGTAGAAGGAGCGGCTGAGCGCCTGGATCCCGCCCTGCACGAGACCGATCGCCACCGCCATCACGTAGAACTCGGAGCGGTGCGTCATGAGGGCCCCCCAGACCGTCACCCCCATGTAGATCCCGATGGCGAGGAAGATGGCCCGCCGCGCTCCCCAGCGCTGGCCGAGCCGGCCGAAGAGCAGTGCGGCCGGAAAGCCCACGAACTGGACCACCAGCAGGGCCGTGATGAGGTCGGCCGAAGGAAAACCGAGCGCGAGCCCGTAGTCCACGGCCATACGGATGATGGTGTCGACCCCGTCGATGTAGAACCAGTAGGCCGCGAGGAAGATCAGCACCGGTTTGAACTCCCGGATGTTCCGAAAGGTGGCGGAAAGCCGCCGGACCCCGTCCGCCACGGCCGCCGCCACCCCGGGCGCATCCGCCGCCGCCCGCGGCTCCGGGACCCACAGGAGGGTGAAGAGGCTGAAGCCGCCCCACCACAGCGCCACCGATACGAAGGAGAGGCGCACGGCGGCGGCGGCGTCCGGCAGGCCGAAGCTCGCAGGGCTGAGCGTCATGAGTACGTTGAGCGCGAAGAGCAGCCCCCCGCCCAGGTACCCGAGGGCATAGCCCAGGCTCGAGACGGCGTCGATGCGCCCGGCGGGGGCGACCCGCGGCAGAAGGGAATCGTAAAAGATGTTGGCCCCGGAGAAGCCGATGTTCCCCAGGGCGAAGACGAAAATGGCGAGCGCCCACTCGCCCTTTCCGACCCAATGGAGGCAGGCGGTGGCGAGGACCCCCAGGTAGGCGAAGCCGAGCAGGAACCGTTTCTGGGCCGAGGTCCGGTCGGCCACTGCGCCGAGGAGCGGGGCCAGGAGCGCCATCACGAGGCCGGCCAGGGCGCTGCCGAACCCGAGCTGGGCGGTGCTCAGATTCACATCCGTGCCGTGGCTCCAGTATTGCTTGAAGAAGACCGGGAAGAACCCCGCCATCACCGTGGTGGCGAAGGCCGAGTTGGCCCAGTCATACAACGCCCAGCCCCAGACGGCTCACCCGATGCCCTGTAAGGCACTCCGGATGGAGGTTATGGATGAATGGTGTTTGGTGAACAGTGTTTCGTGTTTGGCTGTTGGTGAACGGGTGATGGGGTCATTGGGTTACTCGTTGATTGGTTGCATGGTGAGGCATCCGTTCGATTCCGATTCCGATACCGACCCCCTCTTTGAGTACCGAGTTCCGAGTCGGAGCTCCAGGTCGAGAGTGTCCTTCTCTTTATCTCTTCACTCGTTACTCGTTACTTCTTTTTTATCCCCCCTCGAACCCCTGGCCCCTTGGGCCCTCGGCCCCTTCCTTTCCTCGTTACTCGCTACTTTTTTCTCTCACCTCCCCACCGGAATCAAATAGAGCGGCTCCTCCTCCGGGGCGAGGAGGGCGACCCGCCGCACCTCGGTGTCGGTGAAGGCGCCGACCATCACCGAGCCCAGCCCGAGCGCCACGGCCTGGAGGCTCAGGTTC
>JALOOS010000090.1 GCA_025454275.1 Desulfobacterales bacterium
TCAGAGGACCTTTTTGATGCCCCGCACGGCCTGGCTGATCCGCATCGGGTTTTCGATCAGGGCGAAGCGCACGTACTCGTCCCCGTATTCGCCGAAGCCCAGGCCGGGGGAGACCGCCACCCCGGCCTCGCGGATCAGGAACTTCGAGAACTCCACCGAGCCGAGCTTGCGGTGCTTTTCCGGGATCCGCCCCCAGACGAACATGGTGCCCTTGGGCTTGGGGATCTTCCAGCCGATCCGGTTCAGGCCGCGGATAAGGGCATCGCGGCGCTCCTTGTAGATCGTGCGGATGTCCGCGACGCAGTCATCGGGCCCGTTCAAGGCGATGATGGCGGCGATCTGGATCGGCTGGAACACCCCGTAGTCGAGGTAGCTCTTGATCCGCTTCAGCGCGGCCACCGTCTCCGGGTTCCCGCAGCAGAACCCCATGCGCCAGCCCGCCATGCTGTAGCTCTTGGAGAGCGAGAAGAACTCGACCCCCACCTCCTTCGCCCCGCGCGCCTGGAGGAAGCTCGGAGCCGAGTACCCGTCGAAGGTCAGGTCCGCGTAGGCGAAGTCGTGGATCACCAGGATGTCGTGCTCCTTGGCGTAATCCACCACCTTCTGGAAGAAATCGAGGGTGACCACCTCGGTGGTCGGGTTGTGGGGGTAGCTGATGATCAGCATCTTCGGCCGCGGCCAGGTCTGCTTGGTCGCGGCCATGAGGTTTTCGAAGAAGTCGTGCCCCGGCCCGACCGGGATCCCGCGCACATCCCCCCCGGCGATGATGGCCGAAAAGGGGTGGATGGGGTAGGTGGGGTTGGGGGTGAAGACCACATCGCCCGGCCGCGTCGTCACCAGCACCAGGTGGGAGAGCCCCTCCTTGACCCCGATGGTCACGATCGCTTCGGTGTCCGGGTCGATCGCGACCCCGAAGCGCCGCTCGTACCACTTGCTGATCGCCAAGCGCAGCTTCGTGATCCCCATCGAGGCCGAGTAGCGGTGGTTGTGGGGCTTGCGCGCGGCCTCGACCAGCTTCTCCACGATGTGCTCCGGCGTGCCGAGGTCGGGGTTGCCCATGCCGAGGTCGATGATGTCCCGGCCCTCGCGGCGGGCCTGCATCTTGATCTGGTTGACGGTCGCGAAGACGTAGGGCGGCAGACGGTCGAGACGGGCAAACTTGCTCATGGCGGGGGCGGGTCACTCCTTTCGGGGCACAGGGGCAGTCCGGTAGTCGACGTCGCGGCCGGCCGGTGCACGGCCGATCGATCAAATTTGACTTCTAAGCCGGATCAGTCTACTTTTCAAGGGTTTTAATGAAACCTGCCCACCCCAACGGGAGACGACCATGACCGACCCCATCACCTACGCCGACGCCGGAGTGGACATCGACAAGGCCAACTCGCTCGTGCGCGCGATCGGCCAGATCACCCGCCAGACCAACCGGCCCGGCGTCATGAGCGAGATCGGCGGCTTCGCCGGGCTCTTCTCCCTGGAGCGCCACATCGCCGGCATGCAGCACCCCGTGCTGGTGAGCTCCACCGACGGAGTGGGGACCAAGCTCAAGATCGCCTTTCTGCTCGACCGGCATGACACCATCGGGATCGACCTCGTCGCCATGTGTGTGAACGACATCCTGGTCCAGGGCGCTCGACCGCTCTTCCTGCTCGACTACCTGGCCATGGGCCGGATCGAGAGCGACCGGGTGGAGGCGATCCTCACCGGGATCGCCGAGGGCTGCAAGCAGGCCCGCTGCGCCCTCATCGGCGGAGAGACGGCCGAGATGCCGGGATTCTACGCCCCCGGCGAGTACGATCTGGCCGGTTTCGTGATCGGGATCGTCGACAACGCCAAGATCATCGACGGCACCTCCATCCGGGTCGGACACAAGCTGATCGGCATCGCTTCGAGCGGACTGCACAGCAACGGTTTCTCGCTGGTGCGCAAGATTTGCTTCGAGCTCCTCAAGATGAAGGTCGAGGATCACGTGCCCGATTTCGGCCGCAGTCTGGGGGAGGAGCTGATCACCCCGACCCGCATCTACACCGACCTCGTACAGGGGCTGCTCAAGGACCTGCCGATCCACGGCCTCGCCCACATCACCGGTGGGGGCATCGTGGACAACATCGTACGGATCATCCCCCAGGGGCTGCGCCTGCTCATCCGGCGGGGCGGCTGGGAGGTGCCCCCGGTTTTCACCTTCCTGCAGCAGGCCGGCAACGTCCCCGAGGCGGAGATGCTGCGCACCTTCAACAACGGCATCGGGATGGTCGCCGTGGTGCCCGAGGCCGCGGCCACCGAGGTGCTCGAGCGGCTGGCGGCCCTCAAGGAGAAGGCGTACCTGATCGGCGAGGTGCTGGACCCCGGCGAGGCCGGAGGCCGGATCGTCTGGGCCTGAGCGCGGCGATGATCGTCCTCGGGATCGAGTCCTCCTGCGACGAGACCGCCGCCGCCCTGGTACGGGACGGCCGCGAGATCCTCGCCTCCGTCGTCGCCTCCCAGGACGAGGTGCACTACCGCTACGGGGGGGTGGTGCCCGAGCTCGCCTCCCGCCGGCACATGGAGGCGATCACCCCGGTGGTGGCCGAGGCCCTCGATCGGGCCGCACTCCCCCTGTCGGCGGTGGAGGGCGTGGCCGCGACCCAGGGCCCGGGCCTGATCGGATCGCTGCTGGTGGGGTTCTCCTTTGCCAAGGCGCTCGCCTTCGCGCGGGGCATCCCCTGCGCCGGCGTGAACCACCTCGACGCCCACGTGCACGCCCTTTACCTGACCCCCGACCCCCCGGGCTTTCCCTTCGTCTGCCTGCTCGTATCGGGCGGGCACACCGGCCTCTACCACGTGACCTCCCCGAGGGATCTCGCGCTGATGGGCCAGACGCGGGACGACGCCGCCGGCGAGGCGTTCGACAAGGTGGCCAAGATGATGGGGCTGGGCTATCCCGGCGGGGCGGTCATCGAGCGGCTCGCGGCCGAAGGCGACCCGGAGCGGGTTCGCTTCACGCGCGCCTACCTCGCCGCCGAGAGCTTCGATTTCAGCTTCAGCGGTATCAAGACCGCCGTGGGCCGGCACCTGGCGGCCCACCGCAACGACCCCGGCTGTCGCATGGCCGATGTCGCCGCCGGGTTCCAGGAGGCGGTGGTGGAGGTGCTGGTGCGAAAACTCCTGCGCGCGGCGGCGGTCCGGAAGGTCGCGCATGTGGGCTTGGCGGGCGGGGTGGCGGCCAACCGGCGGCTGCGGGAGCTGCTGGCGGCGGCGGCGGGCCGGGAGGGGTTTTCGGTGCATCTTCCCCCGGCGGCCCTCTGCGGAGACAATGCCGCCATGGTGGCGGCCGCAGGCCATCATCTGCTGGCGGTCGGGCGTCACATCGGATGGGACGCCGACGTGTTCTCGCGCCACAGATAGCGCTGCTTGGCGGCGAGAATCCGCGCGACCGACCGCTGCGCGCGCCGGCGCTTCGCCCCGGAGGAGGTGCAGGCCCGGGTCATGATCTCGAATGCCCGTCCGACCTTATCCCGGCTGTGGCAGATCAGGGCCATGTCCACGCCGGCTTTCAGGACCCTGCGCACGGTCTGATCCAACGCCTGGCAGCGTTCGATCGCCCCCATCTCCAGGTCGTCGGTCATCACGATCCCCGCGTACCCCATGCGCCGGCGCAGCAGCCCCTTCACGATGCGCCGGGAGAGGCTCGCCGGCCAGTCCGGGTCGAGCCGGGGGTAGAGAATGTGGGAGAGCATCACTCCGGCCACCGCGTGCGCCACCGCCGCCTGGAAGGGGACGAGGTCGCTGGCCTCCAGGTCGGTCAGCTCCGCTTCCAGGACCGGCCGTTCCAGGTGCGAATCGAGGATGGTTCGGCCGATGCCGGGAAAGTGCTTGGCCACCGCCATCACCCCGCGGCGCTGCAAGCCGTCGATGACGGCGGCGCCCATCCGTGCCACCCGTTGCGGGCCGCCGGTGAAGGCCCGGCCGGCCATGACGCCGGCAAACCCTTCCGGCACCACGTCGAGGACAGGGGCGAGGTTCATGTTGATGCCGACGGCGCCCAGCTCGGCGGCCGTGACGGCCGCGAAACGATCCGCGTCGGACTCAGCCTGCATGGCAGGATTTCCGGGAAACCGGGTGAACGGTGGGGGCAGCCGCGCCACCTGACCGCCCTCCTGGTCGACGGCGATGATCAGGGGGGGGAGCCCGCACGAACGGGCATGGGCCTGAACCGCGCTGCAGAGGCGGGTGAGCTGCGCGGGGGAGAGGATGTTCCGTTTGAACAGGATGAGCCCGCCGAGGTGAAACTCGGCGATCAGCCCTTCGAGCGCCGCGTCGCAGGCGGTGCCGTGAAAGCCCGCCATGAGGCGCTGCCCGGCCAGGCGCTCCCCGCTCCAAGCACTGAGATCCGGCGTCATCGGCATTTCATACCAACCGGAGAGGGGTGAGGCAAGACCCGCCGCGGCCGGCCCGGTTCGTCAGTTCGCCAGGGCCTGCAGCGGTTGGGGGACGGATGAACGTGCACCCATCAGCGTGGATTTGCGCCCGGCCATCATGGCGTCGACGTCGGCCTTGGGCATCGGGCGGGCAAACAGGTAGCCCTGGCCGTAGTCGCAGCCCATTTCGAGCAGGACCGCTTTCTGCTCCGGGGTTTCGATGCCTTCGGCCACGACGCTCATACCCAGCTTGTGGGCGAGCGAGACGATGGCCTCGACGATGTTGCGGTTGCTCTCGGGCTCCTCGTGGATGCGGGAGATGAAGCTCCGGTCGACCTTGAGCGTGTCGATGGGCAGGCGTTGCAGGTAGCTCAGGGACGAATAGCCGGTGCCGAAGTCGTCGATCATGAGGCGGATGCCGAAATCGCGCAGGCGGTGAGCCAGGCGAATGGTGTCATCGGCCTCTTCCATCAGCGCCGTCTCGGTAATCTCCAGTTTCAGCAGGTGCGGCGGCAGCCCGGACTGGTCGAGGATCTTTCTGAGATCGTCGAGGAGGCTGGGCTGGAGGAAGTGGCGGCTGGAGATGTTGACGCTCACCGTGAGGTCGAGCTCCGTGCCGAGGATCTGCTGCCAGCCCTGCAGGTCGCGGCAGGCCCGTTCCACCGTCAGGCGGGTGATCGGGATGATGAGGCCCGCATCCTCGGCCGTGGAGATGAAGGCCCCCGGGTAGACCATCCCCGTTTCGGGGTGGGCCCAGCGGATCAGGGCTTCGAACCCCACGACCTCAGCGGTGCTCAACCGCACGATGGGCTGATAGTGGTTTTCGAACTGGTCGCCCTGAACGGCCTTGCGCAGGTCGGTCTCCTGCTGGAGCAGGTGCTGGGCCTTTTCGTGCAGGGTCTTGTCGAACATCTTGACCTGGCAGCGGCCGCTCTCCTTGGCGTGGTACATGGCGGCGTCGGCATCGCGGATGATGGCATCGGGTTCCTCGTAGCTGCGGGTGTCGATTACGACGCCGAAGCTCGCCGGTGCGAAGATCTCTATGCCCTTGATCTGGAACGGCCGGCGCAGGGCCTTCTGCAGCCGGTCGGCGATGTTTTCGGCGTATGCCAGGTCGTCGATGTCCTCCAGCAGGACCACGAACTCGTCTCCTCCCAGGCGCGCCAGGATGTCCGTGTCGCGCAGGGATTCGCGGATGCGGCCGGCAAAGGCCACCAGCAGATCGTCCCCGGCCCCGTGGCCGAGGCTGTCGTTCACCAGCTTGAAGCGGTCGATGTCCAGGTAGATCACCGCAAAGCGGTAATCCGGGCGGCGCTTGGCGCGCTTGATGGCCATCTGCAGGTGCTCCACGAAGAGGGCGCGGTTCGGCAGCCGCGTCAAGGCGTCGTGAAAGGCCTGAAAATAGATCCGCTGTTCGGCGTCCTTCAGATCGGTGATGTCGGTGATCGAGGCGACGCTGGAATCGGTTTCCGGGATCCGGGCGAAGCTGATGAGGATGCTGCGCCGGTTCGCGTGCTTGTCGAGAAATTGACACTCGAAGTCCCGGCCGGAGCCCACCGGAATACCGGCCATCCCGGTGTTCTCATCGACGATCATCTTGCGGTAGCTCTTCTCGTCGATGAACTGGGTCCACATGGCCCGTTGCTGCACCTCCGAGCGGCTGCAGCCCGAAAGGCTCAAAAAGCGCGAATTGGCCAGGGAAATCTTGCGGTCGCGCTCGATGATGATGGTGGCCGCACCGGTGTTTTCGAAGATGGTGCGGTACTTTAACTCGGAGTTGCGCAGCTCCTCGGTTCGCTCCCGGACCTTTTGCTCCAGGGTTTCGTTGGCCCGACGGAGGGCGCGGCGCGAGGCGTTGATGCTGTTGACCAGATACTGGGTGAAGAGGCTGATCATCAGGATGAGCGCCACGGTGATGTAAATGTTGACATGGGGGCCGCGCACGGAGGTTTCGAAGTAGTAATGGAACAGGCTGGCGCCGATGCCGACGATCAGGATCGCGGTTTGGTCGAGACAACTGGAAAGTCCATGTTTCATGCGTAAACCGCCGATAGGGGGAGGTGGAATCCTCTTCTGACCTTATCGGCACGAGGTGGCGCAGGCTTTAGAAAGAAAAAGGACAGGGTCGTAAACCCTGTCCTTTTGTCTTCGGCTTCCCACGATGCCGTTGTTCTCGTGGGGGAATTCTTCGCATGCCGTGTCGGTGGAAGCCCGCCAGAAAAGATGCACGCACACCCGAGAAGCCTACCTGACAATGCGATATTTCAATATTTGTGCCAATCGATATTTCGATCTAAATATTCTGTTATTTCGATTCATTGACTGATTCCGGCCGGTGCAAAGCCCGCGGCGCCTCTGAAAGAGCGTCAAAAATCCGATGGCGGCTGCAGGGACGGCGTCGGTCACGGGCTGCCCGATTACGGGGGCGGCCGGGGACTGATTGCGTTATCGGCCCGGCGGCGGATCAGCTTGAGCCGGCGGAATCGAATTGCTGGTATGGCGGCCCAGATGCCGGTGCCGGATGCGATCGCGGCAGTGAGCTGATCGGACGACACCGATTCCGATACCGATAGCGACCCCGATGGTTGTCGGGATTCCAGAGCCGCAACCGCATCGGGACGGAGGCTGCTACGGGCGCTCTTCCGGGAGGGGGCGCGCGCGGGAGGGGCGGCGCTGATACGTCTGCACGGCGCGGTTGTGCTCTTCCAAATGGGTGGAAAAGACATGGGTGCCGTCGTTGCGCGACACAAAGAAGAGATAGGGGCTGTCGGCCGGGAAAAGGGCGGCATGCAGGGCTTCCCGGCCGGGGTTGGCGATCGGCCCCGGGGGCAGTCCGCGGATGATGTAGGTGTTGTAGGGCGTCGGGGTTGCAAGGTGGCGGCGTGTGAGGTTGCCGTCGAAATCCTCGATACCGTAAATGACGGTCGGGTCGGTCTCGAGGCGCATGCCTTTGCGGAGGCGGTTGTGAAAGACCGAGGCGATGAGAGGCCGCTCGGCGGGGGCACCGGTCTCCTTTTCAATGATCGAGGCGAGCGTCACCGTTTCATGGACGCTCAACCCGAGCGCCGCCGCCCGCTGCGACCACTCCGCGGTGAAGACCGCGCGAAACCGCTCGTGCATAGCGGCAACGATCGCCCCGGCCGTGATGCTGCGGGGAAAGAGATAGGTATCGGGGAAGAGATAGCCTTCGAGCGAATCAACCGGTATGCCGTAGCGGCGGGCGACGGCCGGATCGGCGGCCACAGCGAGAAGATCGGTTGCCGTGGCCAGGCCGGAGGCCTCCACGGCCTCGGCGATCTGGCGCAGCGTCAGCCCTTCGGGAATGGTCAGCCGATGGAGCTTGACCAGACCCCGTTCCAGCACCGACAGGAGCTCCCGGGGGGGCATGGCGGCGCTCAGTTCGTACTCGCCGGCCTTCAGCCGGCGGTCGGCGCCGGTCAGCCGGGCCAGGATCCGGAATTTCAGGGCCGAGGCGACGATTCCCGTGCGGACAAGCTGATCGGCCGTCTCGGAGACGGGCTGGCCGGGGCGGATGATGAGTGTTTGGGCTGGCCCGCCGGTGTCGGCAGGCCGGTCGGCAAAGCGCTGGAAGTCGACCCAAAGTGCGCCTGCGATAAGCGCGGCGGCGAGCATGACGACGATCAGCGCAATCAGAACCTTCTTGACCACGAACCGGCTCCCTCGGACAGGACCCGGGTGAACGATCGGCGCCCGGGAAAATCTGTCGCATCAGCAGCATAGCGAGGCCCCCCAGGATTGTCAAAACTGCCCGGGCCGGCCTCAGCCTGCCCGGTTCGTGATCATTTCTTGACATCTTCGACCGTATTAACCTATGTTAATAATTTTCAAAGCGCATTTTTCGTTTATGCGCGCGCATCGATTCCCATCGGACTGCATGAGGTTCTGGACATGGCCAAACCCAAGCTGAAACAGCATCACATCAACCGGGACTGGTGCAAGGGCTGCGGGAT
>JALOOS010000091.1 GCA_025454275.1 Desulfobacterales bacterium
GCCCCGCCGCTCACCACCACTGCATCGCCGGCCTGCAGCGGCATCTCCCCCACGGGATAGGCCTCGGGTACGAGCACCGGGGTCCGCAAACCGCCGGGACCGATCCCGACCTCCACCGGGCCCCTCCTCAGAACGTGGGCGGCGGCAGCCCGGGCAGCCGCCGTGAGATCAACCGTTTCCGGATCGACGTCCAGGGCGCGGCAGACGACCTCGGGCCATTCCACCGCCGCGGTCTTGGCGAGCCCGGCCAGTGCCCCCTGGATCGGTTGGGCCGCGGGGCGGCCGCTGAAGCCGAAGGCGCCGTCCATCCGCGTCACCGTGGTGAAAAAGGCGCCCCCCTGCCGCGCAGACTCGCCGAGGTCGGCGCCGAGGGTCCTGGTCAGCTCGAAAGCGTGCGCGAGGTCGGCCTCCATGTCGGCTGAGGCCGGATCCGGCACGATGATGAGCCCCGCCGCGGGCGGCAGGTTTTTCTTGTGCTGCAGGATGTCGATCGAGACCAGGACCGTGTGGATGCCGATGCGCCCGAACTCGGCCACGAGGGCCTGGGAGAGCCCGGAACGGTCATCCGTGATGTAGACCTTCCTTCCCGTCGGAATCGAGACGGGGGGGCCCTCCGGGAGATCTGCCGCCTGCAGGGCGACGGCCCGGCGCTCGGGGAGGAGCTCTGCCTCGCCGGCGCCGGCAGGGGCGCTGCGGGCGCCGGGCGCCAGCGGAGCGGCTTCCGCCGCCGGCGGGGGAGCCATGGGCTCCGCCGTTGCACCGGCCGGGGATGAACCGGGCGCTCCGCCCAGGAAGGCGATGATCTGGCCGAGGGTCTTGAGGCGCCCCATCTCCTCGGGTGCGACGGGCCGCAGGCCGGGACGGCGCTCCTCGAGGGCGGAGAGGATCTCGACCCGTTTGATGGAGTCGATGCCCAGGTCGGCCTCGATGTCCATGTCGAGGCCGAGCATCTCGGCGGGGTAGCCGGTGAGCTCGGCCACCACCGCGAGCAGCAGGGGCGCGAGACCGGGGTCGGCTGGGGGCGCCGCGGCTTCGGTTGCCGGGGCCGGCCCGCCCGGTCCTTCGCCCAGGAAGGCGATGATCTGGCCGAGGGTCTTGAGGCGCCCCATCTCCTCGGGTGCGACGGGCCGCAGGCCGGGCCGGCGCTCCTCGAGGGCGGAGAGGATTTCGACCCGTTTGATGGAGTCGATGCCCAGGTCGGCCTCGATGTCCATGTCGAGGCCGAGCATCTCGGCGGGGTAGCCGGTGAGCTCGGCCACCACCGTGAGCAGCAGGGGCGCGAGACCGGGGTCGGGTGGGGGTGCCGCGGCCGGCGGGGGCGCTGCAGCGGCAGCGACCGGCGCCGTGATGGCCGGCGGAAGTGGAGCGGCCGCGGGGGGGCGGGTCTCGAGCGTCGGCGCTGCGGCCGGCAGCCCGGGGGCCTGGCCGGCGGGCAGGCCTGCCAGGCGGCCGGTCGCTTGCACCAGCTCGAGCAGCACCCGGGTGGCCTCGGCCTGGGTTTCGAGAAATTTCTCGTGGGCGCGCGCGGTCTGGAGCTGGATGGCCTGAATCGTTTTCAGCCCCTCCTGGACCGAACGCAGCGCATCCGGGATCGTTTCGGAAACGGCGTCGGGTGTCTCTTTCCTCATCGTGTCGCTATCGTTCAATGTGAAGGGCTCGGACCGGCCGGGGCCCGGTGATGGAAGCGGCGCGGGGCTCGGGGCGGCCGGGGCCGGAAGGAGGTGGCGGGCCGGCGGGTCCGCATCCGGTATCCGGGGTCGGGGCGAGCGGTAGTTGGCCCCGCAGATCGCAACCGGCATGCGCATCGGTTTGGGCGCCGGTGCGGGCGCTTCCCATTTTTCGAGCGCCACGGGGTGCCCCAGGGCCGCCAGACGGCAGAGCGCTGTCGCGAGATCGACCATCCCGTCGCGCCGCCCGGCCGAAGCGTCCACGGCGATCGCGGCGGCGGGAGAGCCCGCCAGGATGGCGGTGACCAGGCCGGTCAGGACCGATTTCGGCCCCACCTCGAGAAAGGTGCCGATCCCCGCCTGCCGCATGGCCTCGATCTGGGCGACGAAATCGACCGGGCGCCCGAGGTGCTCGCCGAGCAGGTGCCGGGCGGCGTTCGGGTCGCGGGGATAAGACTGCCCCCCGATGTTGGAGAAGACCGGAACCGCGGCAGGTGCCAGGCGGGCCTGCTCGAGGCGGCCGGCGAATTCGGCCTGGGCCGACCTCATCAGCGGGCTGTGGAAAGCTCCCCCGACCGCCAGCGCCGTTACGGCGAAACCCTGTGCGCGGCAGAGCCGGGCCGCCTCGGCGACGGCCGCCGTGCTCCCGGAAAGGACCGCCTGCTGCGGGCTGTTGCGGTTGGCCAGGACGACGTCGACCCGTTCGCCTGCGATCAGGGCCTCGATCTCGGCAACCGGGCCGCGCACTGCCGCCATCGTCCCCTGGCCCCCGCTGCCGGCCCGCGCCATGGCCCGGCCGCGGGCGATCGCCAGATCGAAAAAGGTGGTTTCATCCATCCAGCCTGCGGCGCAGAGCGCCGTGAGCTCCCCGAAGCTGTGGCCGCCGGCGGCGTCGGGCTGGACCCCGAACTCCGCAAGCGCCGCGAGGGCGGCGAGCGAGGCCGCGCCGATCGCCGGCTGGGCCGTCTCCGTCGCGCGGAGCGCCTCACGGGCGGCGGTGCTCTCTGTGCCCGGGCGCGGCAGGGCCAGCTCGCTCAGCGGCGGGTCGAGGCCGGCCGCCCGGTCGGCGGCTTCGTAGGCGGCGAGGGCCTTGGGAAAGACGCAGGCGAGATCGGCCATCATCCCCGGGTACTGGCTGCCCTGTCCCGGGAAGAGAAAGGCGACTTTGCCGGCGACCGGACCGCGGCCGTAAAAGAGGTTCGGCGCTCCGGCCGCCTCGGCGGCGCCGGATTCCGCCATGAGCGCCAGCGCCTTTTCGAGCAGGCCGGCGGCGGCTTCCGGCGCCTCGATCACGGCGAGGAACCTGTGGCCGTGGCGGTGATCGAAGGCCGCCCGGGAGGCGGCCGCGCGATAGGCGAAATCGGCCTCCGACCGGCCGGGTCGAACTTCGGCCGCAAACTGCCGCACCCGGGCGCTCACGGCCTGCGCCGTGTCGGCCGAAAAAGCGAGGATCTGCACCGCGCCGTCCCAGGCGATCTCGCTTTTGCGGGGCCGGTGCTCCTCCAGCACCAGGTGGAAGTTGCTGCCGCCGAAGCCGAAGGAGCTGACCCCGGCGCGCCGCGGGCGCCCGGTCGATACCCACGGCCGGGTGCGGGTGTTGAGATAGAAGGGGGATCGTTCGATCTCAAGGGCGGGGTCGGACTCCTCGGCCTTCAGGGTCGCCGGGAGCACCTTGTGGTGGAGCGCCAGGGCGGCTTTGACCAAGCCGGCCGCGCCGGCCGCGGCCTTGGTGTGGCCGATCATGGATTTGACCGATCCCAGGGCGCAGCGCCGGCCGGAGGCGCGGGATCCGCCCATCACCCGGCACAGGGCCTCGAATTCGACCTTGTCCCCAACCCGGGTGCCGGTGCCGTGGGCCTCGACCAGCTCCACCGTCGCCGGGTCGATGCCGGCCTCGGCGTAGGCGGCCTGCAGCGCACTCACCTGACCCTCGATGCGCGGGGCGTAGATGCTCTGCGAGCGCCCGTCGCTGGAGGAGCCGATGCCCTTGATCACCGCGTAGACCCGGTTCCCGTCGCGTTCGGCGTCCGCCAGGCGTTTGAGCACGAGAAGCCCGATGCCCTCGCCCAGTAGCGTTCCATCGGCGTTCCGCGAAAAGGGGCGCACATCGCCGGTGGGGGAGAGGATGCGGGTCTTCGAAAAGCACATGTGCATGAAGATGTCGTTCAGCGTGTCGGCCCCGCCGGTGATCGCCGCATCGCACCGGCCGGAGGTGAGCTCGAGCAGCGCCAGGTGGACCGCGGCGAGCGAGCTGGCGCAAGCGGCATCCACGACGCAGTTGGTGCCGCCGAGATCCAGCCGGTTGGCGATCCGGCCGGCGACGACGTTGCCCAGCAGCCCGGGAAAGGAGTTCTCCTGCCAGGGGACGTAGGCCTCCGCGATGCGCCGGACGATCTTTTCGGAACGCTCGGGGTCCACCCCGTTTTCCGCAAGGGCTTTGCGCCAGTGGGGATGCCCGAGGCGGGAGCTCAGGGGAATGACCAGCTCCTGGGTCCCGGTGACGCCCAGGATCACGCTCGTGCGGGCACGGTTGACGGCGAGGCCCGCGTCGTCGAGGGCCTGCTGGGCCGCCGCCAGCGCGAGCAGTTGGGAGCTGTCGGTCGCCTCGAGCGTTGCCGGGGGGATGCCGAACTCCGCCGGGTCGAAGTCCACCGGCGGCAGGAAACCGCCGCGGCTGCAGTACACGTGGTCCGGCCGCTTGGGATCCGGGTCGTAATAGTCCGCTTTCGCCCAATGGGAGGGGGGGACTTCGCTGATGGCGTCCAGGGCCCGTCTGAGGAGGCGCCAATAGCCCTTCAACCCCATGGATCTGGGGAAAAAGGCGCTCAGGCCCACGATGGCGACGGGGCTGTAATGTCGTTCAACGCTCACGGCATTTTCCTGTGATCGACCTGGACCCGGGGCACTGGGGGTGAGCTCCGACTGCGGTCGGGCGGAACCGGGTTGCGGCCAGCGGGCGGCCAGCAGAAATTCAAATTCCTTATATAAAAATAATCGCTTAGATTTTCAAGGGAAAATCGTTTTCCCCTGCCAGTTTCCCGATTTCGGACAGCTCGAGCGGCGGAGTGGCGCCTGCCGGGCGCGGCAGGCAGACCCCCTGGGCCTGCAGCCAGGCGGCGCGCGTGGCCACCGCGGCGCCGAAGAGGAGGTTCAGGGCCACGGTGACGATCCGGCGGTTTTCCGGTTTTTCGAGAAAACTCCCCTTCGTCCACTGGTTGAAGGCGCCCATCGCCGGTCCGCACCAGATCTGGTAGTCGAGCCGGCGGGTGGGCTCGCCGGTGACGGCCCAGGTGGAGGCACGCCCTAAGTAGGAACGGAAGACGAGGGCCATTTTATGCTTCGCGTCCTTTTCGGCGCGCTCGATCTGCTTGGGGTCGCGGGCGCGGAAGAACTCCCGGGTGTTCCGCCACTCCTCGTCGAAGCCGCTCCGCAGGAGCTCCTTCTCGACGATCTCGCGCTGCCGCGCCGGGATCTGGTCGAAGCGTTCATAGGCGCTGTAGAGCTCGTAGAGCTTCGCAGCGCGGTGGGGGAACATGGTGCCGCGTTTGAGCACTTGGACCTTGACCCCCATCTCGAACATGTCGGCCGCCGGCGCCATGGTGACATCCGCCTGCCCGGCCTCGGCCAGCATCGTGCGCACGGCCGGGGAGGTGCCGGCCTCGACGCAGGCCTGGTTGATCGACCCCGTGAGGATGTAGGCCGCTCCCATCGCGAAAGCCGCGGCCGCAGCCGCCGGCGTCGCGATCCCGCCGCCCAGGCCGACCCCGGGCGGGGTCGCAAACCCGTGCGCCGCGGCCGTCTCGTCGCGCAGCGCCCGGAAGGTCGGCAGCAGGGTGATCGCCGGCCGGTTGTCGGTGTGCCCGCCGGAGTCGGCTTCCGCGGTGAGGTCGTCCACCATGGGGACGGCGGCGGCGAGAGAGGCCTCCGCGGCCGTGATCAGCCCGCGACCGACCAACTGCGCCAGGATCTTTTCGGGCGGGGGGCTGAGGAACCGGCGGGCCACTTCGACCCGCGACGCCTTGCCGACCAGCCGGTTGGGGCAAAAGATCCGGCCCTGCGCATCGCGCCGGATCCCCTTTACGCGGTAGTAAACCAGCGGCCAGGTAAGATCGACGAAGGCCGAGGCGCTGGCCAGCCGCATCTCCCGGCGCAGGAAGATCTCCACCAGGGCCGCCTCCAGCTCGAGGTTCCCGGGGCTGTGGATCAGGTTGACGCCGAAGGGGACGGCGGGGGAATCCTCCTTGAGGCGCAGAATGGCCGATTCCACCTCGCCCGGCATCAGGCCGGCCGCGCCGAAGAAACCGATCATGCCCGCCCGCCCCGCTTCGCGCACCATGGCGACCGAGGTGATGCCGTTGGCCATCTCGCCGGCGACGTAGGCGAAGCGCAGGCCGTAGCGGGCCTTGAATCCGGCATCCCCCAGCCGGCTGGGGGGCAGCGGCGGTACGTGGGCGAGGAGGGGCAGCTCCGCCGCTGCAGGCTCCGGGGCGATCCCGAGCCGGGCCGTCCCGCCCCGGCTCACGAAAAGCCCCTCCGGCCGGCGGACGATAAAGAGCGGCCGGCCGAGCTCCGGGAGCGCCGGCGCCAGGCCGGACTCGATCGGATCGAGGGGGTCCTGCCCCGGGTGCCAGGAGCCGATGGATGTGGGGGGGGCGGCTGCGTTCATGCGGTCTTAGGACTTATGGAAATCGTGTGCCTCTGTCAAGCGCCGGCGCCGGCCATTGCCCACGGCGGCCTCATCCGCGCGGGTGGAACCGGCGGTGGACCTCGCGCAGGCGCTCGTTCGCGACGTGGGTGTATATCTGGGTGGTCGCGATGTCGGCGTGTCCCAGCATCACCTGCACCGCCCGCAGGTCGGCCCCGCCCTCCAGGAGATGGGAGGCGAAGGAGTGCCGCAGGCTGTGCGGGCTGACCCGCTTGGCGAGTCCGGCCGCCTCCGCATATCGGCGCAGGAGCTTCCAGAACCCCTGGCGGGTGATCGGCCGGCCGGCGCGCGCCGGGAACAGGAAGGGGCTCGCCCGACCGGCAAGCAGGCGGCTGCGGGCGTTGTTCAAATAAAAGAGCGTCTTCTCCCGCGCGAACTGGCCGATCGGGACCACCCGCTCCTTGGACCCCTTGCCCATCACGCGCACAAAGCCCGCATCCAGGTGG
>JALOOS010000092.1 GCA_025454275.1 Desulfobacterales bacterium
GGTCGGGGGCCGGCCGGATCAACGGGCGGGGGCTGATCGGCCTCCGTTCGCGTTTTCCGCAACGGTTTCTCACTGAAGGAGGTGGCTGGAGCATGAGTGCAACCGAAATCGAAATCTGGGGGCGCCCCCTGGAGAAGATGACCACCAAGGATCTGAAGGAGATCGCCCTCCAGGTGCCGGAGATCTCCGGTGTCCACGGCATGCGCAAGGAGCAGCTCGTCGAAGCGCTGCGCAAAAGCAAGGGCATCGAGCTTCCCAAGGTGAAAAAGGGTGCGGCCACCCTGGGCGCTCTCAAGAAGCGGATCCGCGCCGCCAAGACGCGGCGGGCGGAGGCCCTGGAGGCCAAGGACCGCAAGGCCGCCGCGATTTTCCGGCGCCGGGTTTCGCGCTTGAAGAAGCTCTCGCGGCGGGCGGCCGGTTGACGCCCATGATGCACGGGGGGCTATCCGGCGCGGTCGCGCTGCGATCGGAGGCGATCGACCCGGGGGCGGTCGCCTTCGATGTCGACGGGGTCATCGCCGACACGATGGCGCTCTTTTTGGAGATCGCCCGGGACGAGTTCGACGTGCGGGGGGTGCGCTACGAGGACATCACCTGCTACAACGTGGCGGACTGCCTCCCCATGGACCCCGATGTCGTCGACCGCATCCTGGTACGTATCCTGGACGGCTCCTACACCCAACCCCTGCGGCCCATTCCCGGTGCCTCCGGAGTTCTGGGAAGGCTGGCCCGGCGGTCCCCTCTGCTTCTGGTTACAGCCCGGCCCCAGGTCGGCCCGGTAGCGGCATGGATCGAAGCCCTCATCGGCGAAGCGGCGGCCGCGGTGGAGATCGTCGCCACCGGCAGCTTCGAGGCCAAGACCGAGGTGCTGCTCGAGCGCGGGGTCGCCCACTTCGTGGAGGACCGGCTCGAGACCTGCTTCGCCATCGCCGATGCCGGCATCCAACCGGTGCTCTTCGCCCAACCCTGGAACCGGCGGCCGCACCCCTTTCTCGAGGTATCCTCCTGGGAGGCGCTCGACCTGCTGATCCAGTGGTGACGCGGTCCTTCGCCGCCGTCTCCTCGCGGCGGCTATGCAAGCGGTGAGACCCATGACGGCTGCGGCCCTGACCAATTCCATCGAGGCCTACCTGGAGACCCTTCCCGCCGAGAAGGGCTACTCGGTGCACACCTGCCGCGCCTACCGCCGGGACCTGGAGGAGTTTGCCGCCTACCTGGCCTCCTGGGAGGGCGATGCGGCGCCCGCCGGGAGGGAAGAGGCGGCGCTCCGCCCCCAGGGGATCACCCCGCTCATGATCCGGGGCTACCTGGGCGTTCTTCACCGTAAGAACCAGAAATCCAGCATCGCCCGCAAGCTGTCGACCCTGCGCAGTTTTTTCAAATTTCTACAGAAGAACGGCGTGGTGGAGACCAACCCCATGGCGGGGTTGCGCACCCCCAAGCGGGAGAAGACGCTGCCGGTGGTGCTCTCGGCCGACGAGATCTTCGCGCTGCTCGACTCGATCGAACCCAACGCGCTTCTGGCCGCCCGCAACCGGGCCATGTTCGAGACCCTTTACTCTTGCGGCATACGGGTCTCGGAGCTGACCGGTCTCAACGTGTTTGATCTCGACCCGGCGGCGGGGTCGGTGCGGGTGATGGGCAAGGGCAGCCGGGAGCGGATCGTGCCGGTGGGCAAAAAAGCGCTCGAGGCCGTGCGCAACTACCGCGAGCAGCTGCGGGCCGCGACCGGCATCGGCGAGGGGGGCAACGGCCCGTTGTTTCTCAACGCACAGCGCCGGCGGCTGACGGCCCGCTCGGTGGCCCGCATTTTGAAGAAGCTGGCGGCCGCCTGCGGCATCGAGGCCCCCCTCTCGCCCCATGCCCTGCGCCACACCTTCGCCACTCATCTGCTCGATGCCGGGGCGGACCTGAGAAGCGTGCAGGAGCTGCTGGGACACCGCAACCTTTCCACCACCCAGCGCTACACCCACGTCAGCATGGACCGGCTGATGGAGACCTATGACAAGGCCCACCCCCGTAAATAAGGAGACACCATGAGTACGGCCAGCATCCAGCGCGCCGACGAGGTGATCGCCGGCACCTACAAACGCTTTCCGGTTGTTCTGACCCGGGGCAGCGGCTGCACGCTGTGGGACGAATCGGGGAGGGAATATACCGATTTCGTGGCCGGCATCGCGGTCTGCAACCTGGGGCACGCCCACCCGCAGGTGGCCGAGGCCCTCTGCCGCCAGGCCCGCACGCTCTGGCATGTCTCCAACCTCTTCTACACCACGCCCCAGATGGAGTTGGCTTCCTGGCTCACGGCCCGCAGCTTCGCCGACCGGGTCTTCTTCTGCAACAGCGGGGCCGAGGCGAACGAGGCCGCCATCAAGCTGGCGCGCAAATACTTCAAAACCGCCGGGCAGCCGAACCGCTTCCGCATCATCAGCATGGAGCAGTCCTTCCACGGCCGCACCATGGCGACCCTCTCCGCGACCGGCCAGGAGAAGGTCAAGGCCGGCTTCGACCCGCTGCTGGAGGGCTTCGATTTTGCGCCCTTCGACGACATCGCCGCGCTGCGGGCGAAAGTAGGCCCCGACACCGCGGCGGTCATGCTCGAGCCGATCCAGGGGGAGGGGGGAGTGCGCTGCCCGCAGCCGGACTATCTCAAACAGGTCCGGGCCCTGTGCGACGAGGCCGGCCTTCTCCTCATCTTCGACGAGATCCAGACCGGGATGGGCCGCACCGGGACGCTCTTCGCCTACGAACCGTCCGGGGTCGCCCCCGACATCATGACCCTGGCCAAGGCGCTCGCCAACGGGCTTCCGATGGGCGCGATGCTGGCGCGCGAGCCGGTGGCCGCGGCCTTCGGGCCCGGGTCGCATGCGTCGACCTTCGGCGGAACGCCCATCGTGTCGGCGGCCGCACTCGAGGTGTGCCGCACCCTGGAGCGGGACGGGGTTCTGGACCACGCGCGCCGGGTCTCCGACCACTTCCGGGAGCGGCTCGAGTGGCTCAAGGGGCGGCATGCGCTGGTCGAAGAGGTGCGGGGGCGGGGGCTGCTCCTGGGCATCCGCCTGGCGGTCGAGGGCGAGCCCTTCGTGCATGCCTGCATGGCGCGGGGGTTTCTGATCAACTGCGTCCAGGGCAACGTGCTGCGCTTCGTGCCGCCGCTCGTGATCGGGGTCGAGCAGATCGACGCCCTGGTCGCCTGCCTGGATGAGATCTTCGGCGCCGCGCGGCAAGGCAGGGTGGGCAACCATGGCGGATAAACTCTGGGACGGGCGTTTTTCCGAGGCCACGGCTGCGGTCGTTGAGCGGTTCACGGCCTCGATCGATATCGACCGGCGCCTCTATCGCTACGACATCGAGGGAAGCATCGCGCACAGCCGGATGCTGGCCAGGACCGGGATCATCCCGGCCGCGGAGGCCGAAGCCATCGTGCAGGGCCTCGAGCAGGTGCGCGGGGAGATCGAAGCGGGGCGCTTCGCGTTCGACCCCCGCCTCGAAGACATCCACATGCACATCGAGTCCCGCCTGACGGAGATCGTCGGCCCGGCGGCGCGAAAGGTCCACACGGCGCGCAGCCGCAACGACCAGGTGGCGCTTGACCTGAGGCTCTACCTGCGCGATGCGCTCGATGCGGCCGGAGGGCAGCTCGCCGCTCTCGAGCGGGCGCTGATCGGCTTCGCCCGGACCCATATCGACGTGATCCTGCCGGGCTATACCCACCTGCAGCGGGCGCAGCCGGTGCTGCTCGCCCACCACCTCATGGCCTATGTGGAGATGTTCGCACGGGACCGGGAGCGCTGCGCAGAGTGCCGGCGGCGGACCAACGTCATGCCGCTCGGAAGCGCCGCGCTGGCCGGGACCACTTTCCCCATCGACCGCGCCTACACCGCCGAACTGCTGGGGTTCCCGGCGGTATCGGCCAACAGCCTGGATGCCGTTTCGGACCGGGATTTCGTGATCGAGTTCCTGGCGGCGGCGAGCCTCTGCATGATGCACCTGAGCCGGATGGCCGAGGAGCTGGTGCTCTGGTCCAGCGCGGAGTTCGGCTTCATCGAGCTGCCGGACAGCTTTGCGACCGGCAGCAGCATCATGCCCCAGAAGAAAAACCCCGACGTGCCCGAGTTGATCCGCGGAAAGACCGGGCGGGTCTACGGGCACCTCATGGCCCAGCTCACGCTGATGAAGGGGCTGCCGCTCTCTTACAACCGCGATCTTCAGGAGGACAAGGCCGCCCTGTTTGACGCCGTCGACACGTTGAGCGCCTGCCTCGAGGTCCTCACCCAGATGGTGCCCGGGATCGCGGTGCGCCGGGAGCGGATGGAGGCGGCGGCCTCCCGCGGGTACCTGAACGCGACGGATCTTGCCGATTATCTGGTCCGGGCGGGGGTGACCTTCCGGGAGGCGCACCATGCCGTGGGCCGGGCGGTGCGGTTTGCGGCCGCGAGCGGACGGGAGCTGGACGAGCTCACCCTGGAGGAGCTCCAGGCGCACAGCGCCTTGATCCGCGAAGATGTCTTCGCGCACCTGCGGACCCGCGAGATCGTCGATCGCCGCAGCTGCCCGGGCGGCACGGGCCGGAGCGCCGTGCTGGCGGCCATCGCGGCGGCTGAAAAACGCCTGCCGTGAAACCGCAGGCCACGATGCGGCCCGGCCGGCGGGCGGCCCTATTCATCCTGGCGGGATGGCTCGCCGTCGCCCTGCTCGGCTGCGGGCGCAAGCTTCCCCCGATACCGCCGCCGGCACCGGCCCCGCCACCCGTCACCGACCTCTCCCACCGGGTCGAGGAGAACCGCCTGACCTTGAACTGGACGGTGCCCGCGCCCGGGGCGCGGGGCCGGCTGCCGGTGGCCGGGTTTACGGTCGAACGGGCGCTCCTGCCGGCCGCCGAGGCCGGCTGCGCCGACTGCCCCCTGGACTTTCAGCCGGTCGGGGAGGTGGACGCCTTTGGGCAAACCCCCGGCAGCCGCGTGCGCTTCAGCGAAACCCTGACGGCCGGTTTTCGGCACTTCTATCGCGTGCGATCCTTCGACCCGCAGCGGGTGGCGGGTGAGCCCTCCGCCCGCGTCGCCTTTACCTTCTGACGACGGCATCGATCCATGGCACCGATCGAATTCACCAAGATGAACGGCTGCGGCAACGATTTCATCCTGATCGACAACCGCGATTGCCGCCTCGAGGAGTCGCAACTGCCGGCCCTCGTCACCGGCATCTGCCGCCGGGGCCTCTCGGTCGGGGCCGACGGCGTGATCCTGATCGAGCCCTCGGCCCAGGCCGATTTCCGCTGGCGGTTTTTCAACGCGGACGGCAGCCCGGGGGAGATGTGCGGCAACGGCGCCCGCTGCGCGGCGCGCTTTGCGGTGCTGCACGGGATCGCCGGGAGGGAGCTTCGTTTCGAGACCGCGGCCGGCCTGATCACGGCCCGGGTGGAGGGCATGCAGGTGCGCGTGAACCTGACCGACCCCGGAGAGCTCACGCTGGATCGGCCGCTTTCGCTTTCCGGCGGCGAGTGGCGGGTCGCCACGGTCAACACGGGCGTGCCGCATGTCATCGCGCGGGTGCCCGACGTCGATGCCCTCGACGTCGTGGCGATCGGCCGGGAGATCCGCCGTCATCCCGACTTCGCCCCGGCCGGGACCAACGCGAACTTCATCAGCATGGATGCGGCCGGAGCGATCTTGATCCGCACCTACGAGCGCGGCGTGGAGGATGAGACCCTCGCCTGCGGCACCGGTGCGGCGGCCGGGGCGCTCGTGGCCGCGGAGACCCTGGGGGCCGCGTCGCCGGTCCGCCTGCGCACCCGCAGCGGCGAGGTGCTGACGGTGCACTTCTCGCGCCGCGGGGGCCGATTCTGCGACCTCCTTCAGGAGGGGCCCGCCCGCCTGGTTTTCACCGGACGGCTGCACGAGGAGGCCTGGCGCTGAGGCGCGGGGGTGCGGCCGGGTGGGGACTCACACCGCCTTCATATCGGTCGGCTCGAACCTCGGCGACCCGCTCGAAAACTGCCGCCGCGCGGTTCAGCGTCTTGCGGCTGAAGAGGGCATCCGCGTCACGGGGCGGTCGCGGATCTATCGCACCGAACCCGTCGGCTACACCGATCAGGCGTGGTTCGTGAACCAGGTGGTTCGTGTCGAAACCGAACTGGGTCCCGAGGCGCTTTTGAATCGCCTCCAGGCGCTCGAGCGGGGGCTCGGAAAGAGCGCACCTGCCGTTCGCTTCGGCCCGCGGGTGATCGATCTCGATCTCCTGCTCTTCGACCGGCAGGTGATCGAAGCACCGGGCCTGGTCCTTCCGCATCCCCGCATGCACACCCGGCGTTTTGTTTTGAAGCCGTTGTGTGATATAGACCCCGGTATCGTTCACCCGGTGCTGGGCCGTGAGATGCACACACTGCTCGCGGAGCTCGGCTCAGGCGGCCAGGAGGTGGTGGAGCACCCATGCTGCGACTGATTGCGATTCTGGTCCTGGCCTATGTGGCCTACCGCGTCGTTCGCAAATGGGTTCTCGGCCGCTCCGCGACCCGGCAGGTGAACCGGCCTCCCGGCCCGCATGGCCGCATCGACGACGTGATGCACAAGGATCCGCAGTGCGGGGCCTACTTCGCCCGGCGCGACGGGGTGCCGTTGAGCTTCCAGGGACGCGAGCTCCTGTTCTGCAGTCCGGAGTGCCGCGACCGGTTTCTGTCCGCCAACCAACCACCCGAATCCTGAATGGGCGGCCGTCATGGAACAACCTGAACTCCCCCGAATCCCGCACCCGGCCGGCCC
>JALOOS010000093.1 GCA_025454275.1 Desulfobacterales bacterium
ATGCCGTAGACCTCGGCGGCGGAGAGCTGAGTACGTCCGGCGGAGCGGGCGGCGGCGAGAATCTTGCGGGCCTTCTCCGGTTTGACGTCGCCGAAGAGCGGAACGGTTCGCGGTTCGCGGCGGCGGATCGCCTGGTACTGGACCAGGGCCGCCATGGCGCGGGCCGCCTCACCGGGCAGCGGGAAGCAGGGGACCCCGCCCTCGCGCAGGATCTTGACCACCTCGGCCCACTGCTGCCTGTCGGTCATGAGGTTGCAGACGATGGGCTTGCGGCGCTGCTGGCTGACGGCCACGATCTCGCGCGCGATGCTCTCGTTGTCGACGAAGAAGGGGGTGACGAAGTTGACGAAGACGCAGTCGAAGTTCTCGTCCTCCATCATGGCGTCCAGGCAGGCGCGGTAGTGCTGGGCTGTGCCGGTAGCGAGCACGTCCACGGGGTTGCCGACCGAAGCCTCCGGGTAGAGCCGCCCCTTGAGGAAATCGCGGCTCTTCTCGGACAGAGGCGGCAGGGTGCAGCCTGCGCCGACGAGGAGGTCGGTGGCGATCACCGCCGGCCCCCCGGTGTTGGTGATGATCCCCACCCGATTGCCGGCAGGGATCGGCTGGCTGCCGAAGGCCGCGGCCGCCTGGATCAGGTGGCCCTCGTCGCGGAAAGAGAGCACCCCGGCCTTTTTGAAAATGAGATCGGTGGCGATGTCCTCCTTGGCGAGCCCGCCCGTGTGCGAGGCGGCGGCCTTGGCCCCTTCCCGTGTGCGCCCGGCCTTCATCGCCAGGATCGGCTTTTTGGCGGCAACCTCGGTGGCGGTCTTCATGAAATTGGCCGGGTCGCGCAGCCCTTCGACGTAGGTGACGATGACCCGGGTGCCGTCATCCTCACCCAGGTAGCGCATGATCTCCGGGATCGTGACGTCGACGGCATTGCCGTTGGAGGCGTAGATGCGGGTTCCGACCCCCATCTGGGCAAAGGCCTGGTGGATGACTTCGGCCACCCCGCCGCTCAGGGCGAGGATGGAGATGAAACCCGGGTCGGGTTTGGTGAAGGTGAAGTTGCAGTAGGCGCGAATATCCGGGTCGGTGTTGATCACGCCCTGGCAGTTGGGGCCGAAGATGCGGATGCCGTGGCGCCGGGCCCGCTCCAAAAAATCCTTTTCGATCGCGGCGCCCTCGGCCCCGGTTTCGCCGAAACCGCCCGAGTTGATGATGATGTGCTTGACCCCCTTCTTGCCGCAGTCGTCGACGGCCTGGGGCACGAACTTGGCGGGGATCACCATGTGGACCACGTCGACCTCTTCCGGGCAGTCAAGGATCGACTTGTAGGCCTTGATTCCCCGGATCTCATCCGCGGAGGGGTTGATCGGGTAGATGCGGCCCTTGAAGCCGAAGTCGATCAGGTTCTTGATCACCCGGTTGCCGATGGAAAGCTCCTTGGACGATGCGCCGATGACGGCCACGGCTCTGGGCCGGAACAATGACTCCAACATGACTCCCTCCTTTTCCATTCTTCGCTTGATCCCGCATCCCTGCCGTCTCTCCCACCCTATCCCCGGCGCTCCTGGAGCTGTTCGATGAAGGCCTCGACGTTGGTCTTGGTCTGTTCATCGGAGATCATGCGCAGGTCGTTCAGATCCCCGTTGATGGTCAGGCTGGGGATTCCGGTCTGTTTCTCCAGCCGCTGGGGCATCCCGTAGCGGCAGTTGGAGTTGTTGGGGCAGGTCTTGGCGTCGTGGTAGATGATCCCGTCGACGCTGAAGAAGTTAAGCATGTTCCGGATGTAGGCCTCCTTGGCCTCGTCCGCGCGCACGATGAAGAGCTCGGTGTAGGCCCGCGCCATGCTGGTGAAGGGGTCTTTCGGGTCCAGGGCCGAGAAGATCCAGCTGTTGCAGTAGGTGGAGGCGAGGACGTTGGTGTTCAGGGAGGAGAAGAGCTGGGAGTGCGCGCTCAGCCGCCCCCAGACCGGCATCCCGTCCCAGTAGATGCGGAATTTTTCGTTCTCGACCGCCCCCTCGCCCTTGCGGATGCGCTCCTCCAGCTCGGCGAGAAGGATCTTGTAGACATCGACCGCTTTCTGAGTCCCGCGGCCGACCACGGCCGGACCCATCAGGGTTGTGCCGTCGAAGAAGGTGAGGGGGGCGGGGCGGGCCGCCGCCGTGTCGAGGATTTTCTTCCACAGCTCGGAGCACTCCCGCGAGAGGGCCACGGTCCGCCTCAGCTCTTCGATGTCGAATGGGCGCCCGGCGATTTTCTCGAGGGGCGGGATCAGGGCCTCCAGCTGCTTGGCGATGGAGACGATGTGCTTGTCGGTCACCTCGCCGACCCCGCGGTAGGTGTGGACGCCCAGGACGGGGGCATCGAATTTCTCCCCGTACCAGTTGAACCAGTCCTGCACGTCGCGGCACTGGTTGGTGTTGAACACCAGCACATCCGGTTTCGGGACGCTTTTGATGTTGAAAGCCTTCTCGAGCGGGGTCACGCCCTTCAGAAAAGCACCGATGTCGGCCGTCAGGTAGGAGCAGATGTCCGGGGAGTAGCCGATGGCGTTCGCCTCGGGAATGAACTCGGTGGCCATGCGGGTCGCGCCGAGCATGGCCGAGTGGGTCTCCGGGAAGTAGACTAGAAACCCGAACGCGCGCAGAATCTCGGCCGGGCCGACGCTTGTGCACCAGGCGATCTTGGGAGACCCCTTTTGGGCCGCGGCGTCGAGCTCGAGGTAGTAGTCGCGCATGAAGTTATTGAGGTCCGCCGCGGCGGCGATTTTCTTTCGGACGACTTTTTTCTCTTCAGCCATTAGGCTCCTCCATGGGGTTAAGGGTAACCGTTTCGCTCGCTGCGCTCATGGCATACAGGGCCGCCCCGATGGCCCCCGTCAGCTGGGGCTTTTCCGGGACCCGGATGGGGCGCCCGATGAGATCCTCCATCATCTGCACGATGATGGGGTTGTGGGCCACCACCCCCCCCGTCATGACCACCTCCGCGGTCATGGCGTCCATTTCGACCACCCGCCGGATGACGGAGAAGAACACCCCCTTGACGATGTCCTCGATCTTTTTGCCGTGGCGGATGTTCTCCAGCACCTCGGTGGCCGAAAAGACCGTGCAGAAGCTGCCCAGCTTGACCATGTCGGTCGAGCGGGCCGCCAGCGCGTTCATGCCCTCGAGCGGGATGGCGAGGCGCGCCGCCATCTCCTCCAAAAAGGCGCCGGTGCCCGCGGCGCACTTGCGGTTCATCTTGAAGCTCGTCCGGCGGCCGGCCGCGTCGAGCTTGATGACCTTGTTGTCCTGGCCGCCGATGTCGATGATGGTGATGGCGGTCGGGAAATAGTGGTAGCACCCCGCGGCATGGCAGCCGATCTCGGTGCGGGTGTCGCGGGCATAGTCCACGTTCTTGCGGCCGTAGCCGGTCGAAACGGCGCCGGCGATCTGCTCTTCCGAGGCCCCGGCCATCGCGAGGGCCTGTTCGAGGCACTGCCGCGCTGTGACCGTGAAGTCGATCCCCGATGGGCGCACCTCCCAGCCGACCAGCCGCTTCGATGCGTCCAGGACGGCCACCTTGGTGCGCGAGGCGCCGACGTCCGTACCGACATAGACCGGGGCGGCAGGGGTCACGATCCCGTCCTCTTCACCATGGAACCCTCAGGGTTTCCGTTTCGATTCGATGCTCGACTCCAAGCCCTTCACCAGGGACAGGAGGGTCTTGTTGAAGGGGGTGTCCATTCCGACCCGCTGTCCGTACTCGACGAACTTCCCGTTGATGAAGTCGATCTCCGTGCGCCGGGAGGCCTCGATGTCCATGAGCATGGAGGGCTTGTGGTCGCCGGCCTTGCTCATGTACTCGATCGCGTGGGGGTAGAAGTCCCAGCCCAGGTTGATTTCGTTCGCGCGGGCGACCTGGATGCACTCCTTGACCAGGGCGTTGACGATCTGGAAAACGATGGGGTCGTTCATCGCCCGGTTCATGGTGAGGCCCGTCACGGCACAGACGGGGTTCATGCAGGCGTTCAGCACCCCCTTGCGCCAGACCATGGAGATGATCTCCCGGGTATCCTCGGTCGGCAGGCCGCAGCGGGTGAGGGCCTGGGCGATGGCGACCGTGGCCGGTTTGGCCGCCGGGTCGAGTTCCTGGAGGTAGTGCGGCGGATGGTGAAAGGGCAGGCGGACGCGGCCGGGCGCCGCCAGGCCGCAGCCGTAGTTGACCACGGCCCGCATGACCCCGCCCCGGCCCAGCGTTTTCACGAGTTCGAGCTCGGTGTCGATCCCGTTCTGCCAGCTGATCACCGCCATCCCCTCACGGTAGAAGGTTTCCAGGGCCGATGCGATCAAGGGCAGGGCGTTGGCCTTGACCGTGATGAAGATCACCTCGGGGTCGTACTGGGCCAGTTCGTCGATCATCCGGCAGGTGCGGGTGACCTTTTGCGTGAAGTTCTCGGCGCCCTCAAGGGTGATCCCGGGGTCCAGGGCGGGGTCGAGCAGCGCCGGGACCACATCGCACAGCGTCACGTCGTAACCGCCTTTGGCCAGAAACGCCGCCACGATGCAGCCCACCGGACCGGCCCCCACGACGGCAAACCGGGTCGGCGTGAATTCTCCTTGCTTCATGGTGACACCCTCCTTGGTTCCGTCCTTCGGCCGACCGAGACGGGGTCAGCGGAGAAACACCGCGCGCGGCGGGGGCAATGCCCCCCGCCGCGCGCGGCGAGCTAACGCAGCTGCTTGGGCCGTTCGTCCACCACGCGCAAGGCCTTGCCTTCGCTGCGGTTGATGAATTTGGCCTCCACGATCTCGACTTCGACCCCGATGCCCATGTTCCCCTTGATGTGGGCCATGACCTTGGCGGCCACCTCGAGGCGCTTCTCGGGGCCGGCGTCATAGATCTCCCGCTTGCCTTCGACCTGCACGATGAGCTGGTCCAGGTAGCCTTTTTTCCGGACCACCAGCCGGTACTGGGGCTCCACCTCGGGGATTTCGAGCAGCAGGGATTCGACCTGGGAGGGGAAAACATTGACCCCGCTGATGATCAGCATGTCGTCCGAGCGGCCGAAAATCTTGTCCATCTTGACGAAGGTGCGGCCGCAGCGGCACTTCTCCCGGCGCAGGCGGGTGATGTCCTTGGTGCGGTAGCGCAGCATCGGCATGGCCCGGCGCTGGATGGAGGTGAAGACCAGCTCCCCCTTCTCCCCCAGGGGCAGCGGCTCCAGGGTCTGGGGGTCGACGATCTCCGCCAGGAAGTGGTCCTCGTTCAGGTGGATCCCGTCCTGGGCCTCGCAGTCGAAGCCCACCCCGGGTCCCCCGATTTCGGTCAGGCCGTAGGCTTCATGGGCCTTGATCCCCATGCGCTCCTCGATCTCCTGGCGCATGGCGGTCGACCAGGGCTCGGCCCCGAAGACCCCGACCCGCAGGGGCAGCTTGCGGATGTCGACTTTCAGCTCCGCCGCGCGCTCGGCGATCGTCAAGGCGTAAGAGGGGGTGCAGAAGAGCGCCGTGGTCCCGAAATCTTTCAGCAGGGTGATCTGCCGTTCGGTCAACCCCGAGCTCGTGGGCACGACCACGCAGCCCAGGCGCGTGAGCCCCTGGTGAAACCCGAGGCCTCCGGTGAAGAGCCCGTGGCCGTAGGCGTTCTGGGCGATGTCGTCCGGCCGGACGCCTGCAGACCAGAGGTTGCGGGCCATGCACTCGGTCCACTGATCCAGGTCCTCGGCCGTGTAAGGGCCGGTGATCGGCTTGCCGGTCGTACCGGAAGAGGCGTGCACCCGCACCACCTCCGTAAGCGGCACGGCGCACAGGCCGAAGGGGTAGTTGTCCCGCAGGTCGTTTTTGACCGTAAACGGCAGTTTGGCGATATCCTCGAGGGTTTTGATATTCTTGGGCGCTATACCGGATTCGTCCAGCTTCCGGCGGTAAAAGGGGACGCGCGCATAAGCCCACTCGACGGTCTCCTTCAGCTTGCGCAGCTGGAACTTCTCAAGCTCGGCGACCGGCATGGTTTCGAATTTTTCATCCCAATATTTCTGGCTGGAACGTTTCACTTCGCGCGCTTTGCTCGGCATAAATCGATCCTCCCCCTTGATTCGGATCCGTCCCCGAAAGCGGGGCACGGGGCAACGGTTGCATTCACATTCCAACGGGCGAACCGGCGTCAGGCGTTTTGAGCGGCGGCAAACCCCAGATCGAACGCCTTCAGGTTGACATCCAGAAAACCGGCCTTGACCTTGCGCTGCATAGCGGTCTTGACGATGTCGGCGGGCAGCGGCAGCACGCCGGTCTGGGTCAGGGCGCCCAAAAGCACCATGTTGACCGAGAGCACGTTGCCGGCCTCACGCGCCAGTGCGGTGGCGTTGAAGGCGATCAACCGGGCGGTCTTGGCCCGGATCAGCTCCTGGAGGAGCTTCAGATCCGGATAGGTTCCCTGGCCGATGTTGACGGTAAAAGGCATCAGCGGGGCGAGGTTGGTGATCACGACGCTCTCCCGGTTGCATTTGCCGAGCGCCCGCAGGGTTTCGGCCGGCTCGAAGCCCATCAGCACGTCGGCATCGCCGTCGGAGATGATCGTGCTGTAGGCATCGCCGAAGATCAGAGCCGATTCGACCACGCCGCCGCGCTGGGCCATGCCGTGGATTTCGCTCATGCGCATCGGGATCCCGGAGAGCAGGGCGGCCTCCCCCAGGACGCTGGAGGCGAGCAGGTTGCCCTGCCCGCCGACGGCTACCATCACAAGTCGTTTGGTTTCCATAAAATACCTTGGTGTTTCGTGTTTGGTGTTTGGTGTTTGGTAAATAGGTTGTTGGTTGAAGGGATGCTTCTTGTATGGTGTTTGGTGGTTTCCACTTCGCTGTTTTTCCAATTATAGGCATTTCCCATCCGACTCCGACGCATCACTCCGACCTTAATCTTTTCACTCGTTGCTCGTTACTCGTTACTTTTTCTCTTCTTTTACCGGCAGGATCGCGTTCTCCGGGCAGATCTGGGCGCAGAGGGCGCAGCCGGTGCAGAGGTTGGCGTCGATCTTGATCCTTTCGTTCCAGACGTAAAAG
>JALOOS010000094.1 GCA_025454275.1 Desulfobacterales bacterium
CGCCATGTAATCGCGCGAGAGGACGCACTCCTTGGCCGCCTTGGCCTTGTCCGTGAGCTTGATCTCGGGCGGCGGCACCGCCCGGCCCCGGTTGTACCAAAAGGGGAACAGGACGATGACCAGGAAGATGACGACGCCAGTGACGATCAGATTCTTATCCTTCATCGGTTTCACCCTCCGCTTGCGCCTTCAGCTCCTCGAGGTCCTCGCCCCGCAGGTTGGTGGTGCGCTCGGCTTGGCCGGGCAGGTTCAGGGCATTGGCCACGAGCTCGTGGACCCCCGTGACCTGGACCTCCGGCACCCAGTAGTCCATCAGGGTCGGCAGCGCCGCGCGGTCGATGGCGCAGACGCAGGCGAGCATGTTGACCCCGTATTTCTCGTGCACGTGCTTGACGGCGTTGGCCCGCGGCAGCCCCCCGCTCAGGCGCAGCTCCATGTTCTCCCCGGCATTGAGTCCGGCGCCGCTGCCGCAGCAGAAGGTCTGCTCCCGGATCGTGTTGGCCGGCATCTCGTAGAAGTGCTTGCAGACGTTGTTGATCACATACCGCGGCTCCTCGAAGAGCCCCATCCCGCGCGAGGGGTTGCAGGAGTCGTGGTAGGTGACCTTGAGATGGTCGTTGCGGGCGGGATCGAGATCGAGCTTGCCGTTGCGGATCAAATCGGCAGTGAACTCGGTGATGTGCACCATCTTGGTGGACCTGGCCGACTCGAAGCGGGTGCCGGTGATGGGGTTCACGGGCACATCCAGGAAATCGGCCGGGCCGTTCATGGTGTCCATGTACTGGTTGATCACCCGCCACATGTGGCCGCACTCGCCGCCCAGGATCCACTTGACCCCCAGGCGCTTCGCCTCGGCGTACATCTTGGCGTTCAGCCGCTTCATCGTCTCGTGCGAGGTGAAGAAGCCGAAGTTGCCGCCCTCCGAGGCGTAGGTGCTCCAGGTGACGTCCAGCCCGTATTTCTCCTCCAAATAGTGGAAGAGCATCATGTAGCCCATGGCGGTGTAGGTGCCCGGGTCGGCGAAGACGTCCCCGGAGGGGGTGATGAAGAGGATATCCGCCCCCTTCTTCATGTACTTGGGCGCCACCTTGACCCCGGTCTTCTCCTCGATGTCGTCAACGAAGAAGTCGAGCATGTCCTTGAAGGCGTGGGGCTGGATGCCCAGGTGGTTGCCGTTCATGTAGCAGTTGGAGACCGGGGTGGCGATCCAGTCGATGTTGAGACCTACCAGGTTCAACAACTCGCGGCCGAAGATGGTGATCTCGGCCGTGTCGATGCCGTAGGGGCAGAAGAGCGAGCAGCGGCGGCACTCCGAGCACTGGAAGAGGTAATACCACCACTCCTTGAGCACATCGAGAGTGAGGGGCCGGGCGCCGTTCGCCTTGCCGAGGAGCTTGCCCAGGCGGGTGAAATCGTTGCGGTAGACCGAGCGCAGCAGCTCCGCCCGCAAGACCGGCATGTTCTTGGGGTCCCCGGTGCCGATGAAATAGTGGCACTTGTCGGCACAGGCCCCGCAGCGCACGCAGATGTCCATGAAGACCTTGACGGAGCGGAACCGCTCCAGGCGCTCCTTGAACCCCTCGTGGATGATCTGCTGCCAGTTCTCCGGCAGCTTCCAGTCCGCATCGAGCGGGTTCCAGGGCCGCGCGTTGGGCAGCCCCAGCGTCGCGACGCTCTTGGGGTTAGCGGCATAGCAGTACATCCCCTTGCGGATATCGAGCGGGGTCTCCATCCAGTCGACATGCGGGGGCTGGTAATCGATGCGGTCCAGCATTTCCTTGGGAGTGGGTTGCTTCTCGGCCATGGGCTACTCCTTGTCTGCGTTCGCTTCCGCTGAGGCGTCCAGCGGTTTGTCCACCGGCAGTCCGGCTTCGACCATCTTCTCGCGGAACTCGTCTTCGTATTCCTGGTAGGTGTGGAGGTGCACCGGGTGGTTCCAGGGGTTGATGTGGCGGTAGGCCCGGGTGTCGGCCCGCAGGTTGCGCGTGGGGCTCAGGAACACCCCCGCCAGGTGCATGAGTTTGCTGTGGGGAAAGTAGGCGAGCAGCACGCACACCAGGAAGAGGTGGATGTAAAACACCGCCCCGATCCCGTCGGGCACCGTGGGGCGGAAGGTCACCAGCCCCATGGTCAGCTGCTTGGCGGCGTTGATGTCGACCTTGGTGACATAGCGCATCAGGACCCCGCTGAAGGCGATGCCGAAGATCAGGAGCAGCGGGAACCAGTCGGAGGCGATCGATATGTAGCGCACCGAGGGGATCAGGACCCGTCGCAGCGCCAGGTAGACCACGGCGGCCAGCAGCACCAAGCCCGACAGGTAGACCGCCGGCAGGCCGAACTGGATCCCGGGGTAGAGGATTTCCACCCGGAAGAAGCTGTCGATGTTCTCCAGGATCTGAATCGGCCAGAGGACCGGCTCCGTGAAAAAGCGGGTGTGGCGGAGGAGCACCGTCAGAAACGCGTAGTGGAAGGCGAGCGCCCCCACCCAGAGGAAAATCTCCAGCTGGTAGAAGAGGCTGCCCGCCTGCATCTTGGTGCGGGTGTTGCGGAACAGGGAGCGGAAGGTGAGGATCTCGAAGGCCATGCGGCCGACCACCTCCCATTTGCTCGAGGGGTTGTCGAGCCGGGAGTAGGCGATCCAGGGCAGGGATTTTGCCTGCCCGCCCGTCGTGGGGATGGCGAACGGCACGGCCGAGCGCGACCATCCCATCACCCTGCGCACGAACCCGACGGCGAAGAGAAGGACCGCCAGGTACGGGATCACGACGCCGAAAAGCCACTGCAGGCCGATGGAGACCCCTGCCCAGGCAACCAGGAACAGGACGAACACGGCAACGAAGGCGGTTACATACTTTCTGTTCATCGATCAACACCTCGCGTGAATCTTCGCTTCGACGGGCGGCAGCGGATCGAAGCGTGGTGAAATGGGGTGGGGCTTGATGTCAGCATCTCCGGGATCTGCCTCATTCTTTCGGCTCGTTGTCGGTCCCTTCCGCGACCAGGCCGGCGCGTTTGAACGCGCGAAAGGTGCGGTTGCGCATCTCGTTGGCCTTCAGATCGAGCACCCGCTCCCGGCAGCCCATGTAGATGTCGAACCCATCGAGGGCGAAGCGGTCGATGCGCGCCTCGAGGTCGAAAAACTGCCGGGCCATGTCGGCTTCCTGAAGCTCCTTGCGAAAGAGCTCCCGCAGGATCTGCTTGAGGGCGAAAATGAAGGTGGTCGCCCGGGCCGGAGAAAGGCTCTGGACGGCCCGGATGCGCATGATGGGGTCGAGGCCGGCTTTAATGGCATCGGGCGCCATCTCGCCCACCAGTTGATCCATCAGGGTTTCGATCCCCTGGCGCGTGCTGCTGCCGACGGGGTTCGCGAACTGGTCTTTCTGGCTTTTGAGAAAAACGGCGGTGTCGTGGGGGTAGGCTTGGACGGTGGAGTCGAACCACTTGGAGACGATCGTGGCGCGCTTCTTCTGGATGAGACTGATCAAGGCCTCTGCCATACGGTGAAGAAACTCAAGCCCTCGTGAAACGTGAGCCGCTCAGGCCGACCCGAGGCCGGGTCCGGGGACGGATGGATATCAGAGGATTTTCTCTAAACGAGTTGGCCAAATGTGTCAAGCACAATCCGGCCTCGAAACAGGCGTTTCGGTGCCTGGGGTCTCCTTAAGAGGACGACCCCAACCGGTAGCGTCTTTACCGGGCTTGATCGCTCCCGGCGGGGCGGTGTAATAAGGCGCATGATCGATGCCTTCTTCATCATCGGCGGGATCCAGCCCAGGGTCAGGGTGCTGGATGAAAGACCGGTGCGCTGTCCGAACTGCGGCCTGCACCAGGCCTCCACCCGGCGCGTCGACCACTATCTCAGCCTCTTTTTCATCCCGCTCATCCGGATCAGGAAAGGAGAGCCTTTTCTCGCCTGCGATCAATGCGGGCAGACCGGCCCCGAGGGGTATCCGAACGCCTCCCGGCCGACGCCGGTACCTCAGCAGCACTGCCGGTCATGCGACCGGAAACTGCCACCGGACTACGAATTCTGCCCATACTGCGGCCGGCGGCTCTGACCGGAATCGCACTCGACGAAAGCCTGCGTCACGCCGCCCCCCTTCAGACCCGGCCCCTGGACCCCGCCCGACGCCCGCTGACACGAAGATCGCTGCCAAGCCGTTTCCAATGCTCTCATTACTTTTAGTAATAAAATTTAATTTGACATAAACATTGAGATCCTTAGATTAAGGTTCGCAAAAAAGCAGTGAATCATTAGACCAGGAGGATCCATGCGTTTAGACCGCTTCACCATCAAAGCCCAGGAGCTCGTCCAGGGAGCTCAGGCGCTCGCATCCCGGCTGGGGAACCAGCAGATCGAACCGGAGCATCTGGCGGCTGCAATGCTGGCCGACCGGGAAGGGATCGCCACGGCGATGCTGCGCAAACTCGGGGTCGCACCCGAGGGGCTGGCGGCCGAGCTCCAGAAGCTCGTCGAAAAACTGCCGCGGGTGAGCGGGGCCGGAACGGGCGATGCCTACATCTCCCCCCGCACCAGGTCGGTGCTGGAAGCGGCCTTTGCGGAAGCCTCCCAGATGAAGGACGAGTATGTCAGCATCGAGCACATCCTTCTGGCCATGATCGACGAGAAGGGGGGTGCGGCGGCGGGAGTGCTCGCCCGGTCCGGCGTCACCCGCGACGCGATCTACAAGGTGATGCGGGAGGTCCGCGGCACCCAGCGCATCACCGACCCCAACCCGGAGGAAAAGTACCAGGCCCTGCAGAAGTTCAGCCGCGACCTGACCGAGCTCGCCCGGGTGGGCAAGCTCGACCCGGTCATCGGCCGGGACGAGGAGATCCGCCGCGTCGTTCAGGTGCTCTCCCGGCGCACCAAGAACAACCCGGTCCTGATCGGGGAGCCGGGGGTGGGCAAGACCGCCATCGTGGAGGGGCTTGCCCAGCGGATCGTGGCCGGGGACGTCTCCGAGACCCTTAAGAACCGCCGCCTGGTGGCGTTGGACATGGGGGCGCTGGTCGCCGGCGCCAAATACCGGGGCGAGTTCGAGGACCGGCTCAAGGCGGTCCTGCGCGAAGTGGAGGGCGCCGAGGGCGACATCATCATGTTCATCGACGAGCTTCACACCGTGGTGGGGGCGGGGGCGGCCGAGGGGGCGGTGGATGCCTCCAACATGTTGAAGCCCGCACTCGCCCGGGGGACCCTGCGCTGCGTGGGGGCGACCACCCTGAACGAATACCGCAAGCACGTCGAGAAGGATCCGGCCCTGGAGCGGAGATTTCAGCCGGTGCTGGTGCGCGAGCCCTCGGTGGAGGACACCATCTCGATCCTGCGCGGGCTCAAGGAGAAATACGAGGTGCACCACGGCGTGCGCATCAAGGACACGGCCATCGTGGCGGCCGCGACCCTCTCGCAGCGCTACATCGCCGACCGGTTTCTGCCCGACAAGGCCATCGACCTCATAGACGAGTGCGCCTCGAAGCTTCGGATCGAGATCGACAGCATGCCGGTCGAAATCGACGAAGTCCAGCGCCGGATCACCCAGATGGAGATCGAACGCCAGGCACTCAAAAAGGAATCCGACCCCGCCTCCCGCGAGCGGCTGGAGCGGCTCGAGGCGGATCTCGCCGGGTTGAATGAGGAGCTCTCCCGGATGAAGGCGCATTGGAGCCGGGAAAAGGAGCTGATCCAGGTCATCCGCCGGATCAAGGGCGAGCAGGAGCAGTTGAACAGCGAGGCCCAGCTCGCCGAGCGCGAGGGGGACCTCGCCCGGGTGGCCGAAATCCGCTACGGCCGCTTGACCGATCTGCAGAAGAAGCTCGAGGTGGCCAACCGCGCGCTCTCCGAGCTGCAGCAGGAGAACCAGATGCTGAAGGAGGAGGTCGACGACGAGGATGTGGCCGAGGTGGTCTCGCGCTGGACCGGCATCCCGGTCACCAAGCTGATCGAAGGCGAGCGCGACAAGCTTGTGCGCATGGAGGAGCGGATCCAGCGCCGGGTGATCGGCCAGGAGGAGGCGGTCGCCGCCGTTTCCGATGCCGTGCGCCGGGCCCGCTCCGGCCTCCAGGACCCCAACCGGCCCATCGGCTCCTTCATTTTCATGGGCCCCACGGGGGTCGGCAAGACCGAGCTCGCCAAGGCCCTGGCCGAGTTTCTCTTCGACAGCGAGCAGGCCATGATCCGGGTGGACATGTCCGAGTTCATGGAGAAGCACTCGGTGGCCCGGCTGATCGGGGCCCCCCCCGGCTACGTGGGCTACGAGGAGGGCGGGTTCCTGACCGAGGCCGTGCGTCGCCGCCCTTATTCGGTGGTGCTCTTCGACGAGATCGAAAAGGCGCACCCGGATGTCTTCAACGTGCTCCTGCAGATCCTGGACGACGGGCGCATGACCGACGGCCACGGACGCACGGTGGACTTCAAGAACACCATGATCATCATGACCTCGAACGTCGGCAGCCAGTGGATCCTCGAGCTCGGCGCCCGCGACCGGGAGGAGATGGAGCGCCGCGTCACCGATGCCCTGCGGGCCACCTTCAAACCCGAGTTTTTGAACCGCATCGACGAGGTGATCATTTTCCAGAACCTCTCGGCCGATCAGATCGGGCGGATCGTGGAGATCCAGGTCGAACGCCTGACGCGGCGGCT
>JALOOS010000095.1 GCA_025454275.1 Desulfobacterales bacterium
CGGGCTCGCGGGCGGGTACTGGATCAGCGGCCCGGCGTGGAGGGAGGTCGACCCCGCATCGCCGACATTTGAGAAGGTGGTCGAGTTGGTCAAGCGCTTTCCCGTGCCCGGAAGCTACACCGAGGGCTTCGTGATCCTCGATCCTCAGCGCAACGAGATCGGCGTGTGGTATTCCAGCCTTGGGGCCGGGATCACGGTGGACGCGGACACCCGGCAGGTCATGATCGCCACCGCCGCCCCGTGGCTGGGGAGGTAAGAGGCCGCGGCGCGCGCGAGCCTCCGGGCCGTGAAAGGGACGCACCCCCTGCTGCGGGAGGAACCCGATGACCGAGAAAGCAACCTTTGAAAGAGTGACCGCCTCGCAAAAGCCGCTCTATGGTCCGCGCAAGCTGCTGCTTTGCGGCTTCGGGGCCGTCGCCCAGAAAAAGTTCGAAAGTGTGCTGGAGATGGTAGGTCTGGCCGATCTCCCCCGGGTGTGGGCGTCGGGCGATCAAAAGAGCGACACCTTGGCCCGGCTACTCGATCACCCCAACGGCAGCGGCGCCGGCCGGGACTCGGATCTGCCGCGCGCGGTCATCGTCTCCGGCATCACCCAGGCGCAGCTGATCGGGCTGATGAACGTGTGCCGGAAATCCGGCATGCAATCGTCGCTCTGGGCCTGCCTGACCCCGGTTTCTGAGACATGGCCGCTCGAGCAGCTTCTGGCCGAGCTTGCCCGCGAACGCACGGCCATGGAACGCCGCAGGCGATAGCCTTCCCTTTCCCGATCCCCGCCGTCGCGTCAATTCGGCGGCGGCGCTCCACGCGGGTCGATACACTCCACCTCGCGTTGGGCGGCCGCGATGGCGCGGTGCCCGACCGGTGCTGCTTCCGCCGGGGAATCGGCGAAATGCCCCTCGAACACGAGTCCCTTGATCGCCTGGAGATATTCGGCGCTGCGGGAGAGGTAAAACGACAACGGGCGGGGAAAGTTCTCCCCCAGGATCCCCTCGATGAACAACTGGCTGATTTCCCGGTGCCGCTGGAGGGTGAACTGGGAGCTGGCGAGGATGTGCCGCTCGTCCTCGGAGAGGGTTTGAACGAAACGCCGGAGGGCGGTGCGGGCGCGGGGCTGGTACATCCAGAAATAGAGCAGATCCAGGGCGTGGATCATGATGATCTTCTCCAGGTCGCGGGCCTCGCGGTTGGCCTTGCGGTGGTTCCGGTCGGAGGACTGCAGGACCGCGAAGGTCTGAACTTCCGGGAAGAGCAGCTCCAGCTGGGCGTAAACGTCGAAGAGCTGCGCGAATTTTCCCTTGTAGTCGCGCAGGCGGGCCTGGATATTCCGGTGCCGGTCGGCCAGCCCCTCGATGAAAGCGGCCACGATATCCGAGGCTGCCTTGGAGATGATGGCGGCCCATTTTTGGAGCTCCCCGCCCACATCCTCCGCGCCCCTCGACGTCAGCACGCCGCCTGTGACCGCGTTGATCGCAACCGCGACCGGGATCGAGAGAATGCTTCGGAAAAAATTGCCGTAAACAGCTCCGCGCGGCAGCCCGCGATACAGGTTGTGGCTGGCAAGGTAGACCCCGTTGGCGGCCGCCATGAAGGTGTAGAGCAGCACGGGATTGCTGCCGGCGGTGATACCCAGGGCGCGGTCCAGGATGACGGTCTTGACCAGATAATCCAGCAGGGGAACGGAGAAGCCGGTGAACATCAGCGAATCGCAGATCCGGGACCAGCTGATGTAGTCGTTCCAGTTCATCAGCGGGGATCGGCGCAGCCCGCCGCCGCCCAGAATCGACTGCAGGATGTTGCGCAGCCCCGTGATGCCGAACCAGATGAAGGCCCCCAGATAGGCGAGCAGCCACCACTCCTTCGTCAGGGCGAACGTCGCGAAGGCCGGCAGAAAACCGATCAGAACTTTCAGCCCGTTCATCGCCCGCGAGTCCAGATAGCGCCACCGGAAGAGATGACGGGCGTGGGCCGCCCTTCCGTTTTCCAGGCGAAGACCGTTGTCGACGCTTCGCTGGGCTCCGCCGAGGGTCACCAGGTTTCCGGGTTCGGCCATGCGCGTGTCATCGGCCTCCACCCGCCAGCTCTCCTGGGCGACGGTCCCCGGCGGCCATCGCCATGGAGGTGACAGCGTCCGGCTGCCGGCCCCCGTCCCCTGCGGCGGGCCGTCGTGCAGAGACCGGAAGGTCACGGTCCGGCAGGCCGTCATGCGGATAGGGATGATCTCGCGGCCTTCTTTCCTCAAGCCGCGGCGGATTTCGCGGCGGGCCCGGGCCGGGAGGGTCTCCAGGATGGCGAGCCCCATGCCGTGCGAGCGGCCGGACCGCCCGGTCGAGTCGCTGCCGATCCGCGCCTTCAGCGCTTTGCCCGCATAGAACGACTTGAGGGTGTCGATGTCGAAGAGGATGGCGGTCAGCTTTTCGGCCTGCGCGGCGGCGCGGGGGGTTCCGGCGGAATGGAGCTCGCCGATGATCCCGCGGATCAACTGTTTCAAATGAATGACGCTGCCCTCGTTGACGGCCTGCATCAGCCGGCAGATCGCGGGGATGTTCTCGGTTTTGCCGGCCGCGTAATCCTTCAGATTGAAAATTTCGAGGCGGGTGATCGCCCCCTGACCGTCGTAGAGCAGCTCCAGCACGTCGGCCTGCGCGAGGTGGGTGAGGTTCAAGGTGATGCGGTAGCCCGAGTGCAGCCGCGCCAGCCGTCCGAGGATCTCCGAGGGAGTCAACCGGAGGAGCTCCGGCACATCGGCTGCATCGGAGGGGTGGTCGGGGTAGACGATGTCGGGGTTGCGGGACTGCTCCAGATAACCGTCCAGGAGCGCCTCCAGGTCCAGATGGTTGATGCGGTCGACCCATTCGGCGATCTCGCGCCGGCGCCCGGCGTCGGCCGCGGCGAACTCCCCGCGCCGCCGGGCAAGCTCCGTCTGGAGCAGTTTGAGGAGTTTGCCGTGAACGAACGTCGACACGTGCAGCTTGGATTTCTGCCCGATGCCGACGAAAGCGCGGAACTCGGCGGGATCGATCGGCGGCAGGTCGATCCCCAGTCGGGCATTGAGGTCCAGGCGGTGCACCGCATTGAACCTGGCCACCAGGGCATCCACGTAGGCCTGCTGATAGCGCGAGGCCTGCCGGCCGGCCTCCATGAGGGCCATCACCTCGGGCTCGGCCAGGAAGCATAAAAACGCCTGGGCGTCCGCAAACCCGCGGGGCACCCAGATGAGCTGGACGTAGGTGTCCCGGAAGCGGGCGGAAAACTCGATGCCGATGCGCACATCGATATCGAGGATGCGGGCGGCTTCGAAGAGTTCGGCGGCGAAGCGCGGCTCGATGAAGTTGTAGTGGATGATCCGCAGCCGGCGGATGCCCTTGATCCAGGCGTCCATGAGGAGGTGGGTGGAGGATTTGCGCCCCTTCGTGTTGGCGTCGTGCACGTGGTCGTCGAAGGCGATCTGGTTCCACTCCTCGGGCATTTCGAGCAGGTGGTACTGTTTGAGCTGGTGGCGGATGATGCGCGGCTTCCCCGAGGCGGCCATCCTGAAATCGTGGGCCAGCTCGAGCTGGCGGCGGCGGTCGCCGAAGGCACGCACCAGGCTTTTCATGATCTGCAGAAGCACCCGGGCGGTGTTTTTGGGCATCGGTCCCTCGGCCGTGTCGATTACCTCCAGACGCAGGGAGCGCAGCGCGTTCAGCCGGTCGTCCACCCCGCCGATTTCAAGCGAGCTCAAGAGATGGGCCACGGCGTAGGCGGTGCGCAGGCCCTTGGTCTCCGCCATCTCCTTAATCCCGTTGGGGTGCAGGTGGGGAAAGTACTGCTTGCGGGCGAAGGTGGCCGAACGCAGCGCATCGTTGACGATCCGGATCAGATCATAGTCCTTCTTGTCAAACAGCAGCTTTGATTGGTGCTCCTGTCGTTCCATGCCAAACGCCCGCGTTGGAATCCGCTCCGCCATCCCGACCGGCCGGCTCCGAAAAAGCCGGCCGGTCGTGTTTGTGTAAAAAGGGTAGATTGTTCAGCTTAGCATATTTTTCATTTAAAACCTATGCGTCGTCGACGCCAGAAATGGGTTGCAAATGGTTCCGCGACTCATTAAAATTCCGAATAAAGCCCATCTCCACCGCCCGGCGATACCCTCAAGCGTGCGAGCGGCACCCATGCGATTGAGCAACAAGGAATTCGATCGGATCGTCGCACAGGCCATCCGGCACATCCCGGATGAGATCCGGCAACACCTCCGGAACATCCTCATCACGGTTCAAAACCGGCCCGCGCCCGAAATGCTCGCGGAGATGGGCTATCCCCCGGATGAGCCCCTACTGGGGGTCTACTGGGGGGTGCCGCTCAATGAGCGCAGCGCCGCGGAACCGCCGCTGTATCCGGACACGATCTACATTTTCAAGGAACCGCTCGAGGAGATGTGCGACTCGCTCGAAGAGCTCGAAGAGGAGATCGAGATCACCGTTGCGCACGAGGTGGCCCATTTTCTGGGGATGAGCGAAGAGGAGCTGGCCGCGCTCGGATACGGGTAGCCGAAGAGGCCATCGCGGCGCCTCCCCGCGATCCGGGCGGCTTTAAACGGGACCCTGCGCGGGGACGATCATGCTGTTCACCCCTATTGCGATCGGCGCGGTCACCCTCACGAACCGGCTGGTGGCGCTGCCGGTTTTCACGGGATATGCCCTGCCGGACGGGCGTGCGAGCGCCATGTTGCTGCGGCACTACGCCGCGCTCGCTGAAACCGGTGTCGCCATGGTGGTGGTCGCCAATGCGGCGGTGGCCGCCAACGGGGTCGTGGCGATCAACAACCTCCGGGTCGACCGTGACGACTTCATTCCGGACTTGGCGCGGCTGGCGGAGGCGATCCGCACCCGCGGCGCCGCCGCCGTCCTGCAGCTCAACCACGGGGGCCGCTTCGCCAAGACCGCTCAGCCGCTTTCCTCCGCCGCCATCGACGCCACCCACATCCCCTTCAATCTGGGAAGCCTCAAAGAGTTCATGAACTTTTTCCCGCTGGATCGCCGCTTCGGGCTCACGCGGGATTTTTTAGAGCGCCTGGCCGCCTGGGGGCAGTCCCTGGCGGTCGGCCGGCCCGAGGAGCTGGTGACCGCCTTCGCCGATGCCGCCGCGCGAGCCTGTGAGGCCGGCTTCGACGCCGTCGAGCTGCATGGCGCCACCGGCTACCTTCTGACCCAGTATCTCTCCGGGTTTTACCACAGGGATGCCGCGGGGGGGCCCCTGGATTTCGAAGTGCGGGCGCGCATCCCGATCGAGATTGTCCGTGCCGTCCGGGAGCGCCTGCCGCCGGGTTTCCCCGTCGGGTTCCGATTGCTGCTGCGGGAATGGACCCCGCAGGGCATCGACCTGCCCGAAGCGCTCAAATTGGCCGAGCGCCTGCAGGCGGAAGGCGTCGCCTACCTCTCGCCGACCGTCGGCACCTACCAGTCGATGTTCCAGCCGGAGGTGCGGTCCGAAACGGCACGGCCGGGCTATTTGAAGAGCGATGCCCTTGCCTTGAAGGGACGAACCCGCCTGCCGGTGATTGTTTCCGGCCGGGTGCTGACACCCGAGCTGGCCGAGGAGCTCCTGGCGCTCGGGGCGGGCGACTTGATCGGGCTCGGGCGGGGGTTGAGAACGGACCCCGCATGGGTCAAGAAGGCGCGGGCCGGTCGGCACGTCACCGCCTGCCGCAACTGCAATGCCTGCCTCAGGCGGGTGGTGCTGGAGCAGGGATTTGTCTGCGCCCTCTGGCCGCGCGCGCAGCAGGAGCGGGCGGACCTCGAGCAGCGGCTGCTGACACGGGACCTGTACCGGAGCCTGTGGGTCGCCGCCGGGATGCGCGACCTGCATGCGCTCCGCGGCCCGACCGCCACCGCGCTGATCCCCACGCGAGCCGCCAGCCGACTGACGCTCCTTTTCCTGAAACCGGCAGACGCCGGTCCTGAATTCGACGCGGCGGTGGCGGATTTCACCGCCTGGTGCCGGAGGCAGTGGGCCCGACACCGGCTGGCACCGGAGGATCTCACCTTCCGCGAGCGGCCGCTCGCGGGCCCGGCCGATGCAGCGGCCGGGGCCGAGATCGAACGGGGCGGGTACGGAATGGTGCTGGTCGCCCGCAACCGCGAGGAGCCCTGGCGCAGGCGGCTGCTCTACCGCCATCGCGGGAAGGCGCTCTGTCTGCTGGGAAACCACCCGAACTGGTCCACGTTTCTGGTCTGCCTGGATCTCGGACTGGCCAGCCTGTTTATTCTCCGTCACCTGGAGCACGCGCTGCCCGGCAAGGCCGATATTCGGTTCGACCTGATCCACGTGCTCCAAGGCCCCGCGGCCGATGCCGGTAAACGGTGGGCTGAGATCTGCCGGGTTCTCGGCGGCCGCAAGCGGCCGGCGCTGCGGATGGTGGTCTCCCACGGGTCGGTGGCCGAGAGCATTCTGGGTGAAGTTCGCAGCGGCGGGCACGGCACGGTGGTGATGGGGAAACGGGGTCTCACCCGCATCAAGCGCCTCGTCCTGGGCAGCGTCTCGGCCGCGGTGCTTCAAGGGCTCGATACCCAGAGCCTGGTGCTGATCGATTGACAGGCGGTTGAAAAAAGAAGATGGGTGGAATTAGATGGTGCCCGCCCGGAAAGGGTGGATGACGGGCCGGGC
>JALOOS010000096.1 GCA_025454275.1 Desulfobacterales bacterium
GCCCTGGTCAGCTGGGCCCGGACGCCCCAGCCGGCCTCGAAACCGGATGCGGGGTCCTCGACCGGGGCGATGAGATCGTTGACGTTGACGCCCTTGCCGGCCAGGAACCGGTCGTAGGCGGTGTGCCCGAGCCCGCGCGGCATGGCGATGAGGCCGGGTTTGATGCCGTCGGAGAGATGCACCCGCACCCGGGCGCGGCCGCGGGGGGTGCTGAGGAGAGCCCCCGCCCCCTCCGAGAGGCCGAGCGGGCCGGCGGTGGCCGGGTTGATCTCGACCAGCCCGTCGTTCTTGAGCAGAACGGTCTCCTCGAGGGTCTTGACCAGGAAGGGGGGGGAACCCACCGCGCCGGCGGAGAGCCGCAGCGTGTCGTACGGAATCAGCACGAACGGGAAGGAGCGCTCGTCGCCCGGGGCGGCCGTAACGGCGAAGGCCGGCAGCCGGGCGATGGCCTCGTTGTGGAATTCGAATTTCCCGCTGGCGGTCTCGAAACCGGAGGGCATGAAGGCGGCATCGCTGACGAAGCCCTCCTTCAGCAGGGTGCCCCAGCTGCGCCCCAGGGTCTGCTTGAGGCACTCCTCGTAAGTGGCCCAGGGGAACGCCGCCGCCACCGGCCGGCGCATCGCCTTCGCCAGGCCGATGACCACATCGCCCACGTGCCTGGTGTCGAGCTGGGGTTTGACCGCCGGCTTGGCAAGGCCGAGGATCGGCCGCGGGAACCCGGCCGCCGCCGGCACATCCTCGTAGCGCTCGAGGCTGGTGTGGGTGGGCAGGATGTAGTCTGCCATCGCCGCCGTTTCGTTCAGGAAGGGGGAGAGGCTCACGATGAGCGGGATCTTTCGGAAGGCCTCAGCGGCCGCCGCAGCGCCGGCGAGGTTGTGCACCGGGTTGGCCCCGCTGACGAAAAGGGCCTTGACCGGCGGCTCCTGCCCGGCGGCAAGAGCCCCGGGAAGACGGTTCAGAAGGTAGCGGGCGAGGGGAAACTGGTCTCCGCCGGCACCGTCCGCGCGGGGCTGCTGCATGCCCTTGGAGGCGATCGCATCCATTTCCGGCTCCGGCCAGCTGATGTACTCCGGCTCGGGCACGGCCACGACGCCGCCCGGCTGGTTGATGTTGCCGACCAGGGCGTTCAGGCAGTGGACCGCCAGGACCTCCTGCAGCGCGCCGGGCAGCCGGCCGCTGCCGCGGCCGCAGACCGCAAGCGGCTTCTTCGCGCCGGCAAAGGCCCGCGCCAGGTCGGCAACGCTCTTGGCATCGATGCCGGTCAGCTTGGCCACGGCCTCGGGGGCATAAGCCTCACCGAGCATCTTCTTGAAGGCATCGAACCCGGTGGCGCGTCCGTTCACGAACTCCTTGCGGTAGATACCCTCCTGGAGGATGACCTGGGCCAGCCCCAGCGCCAGGACCCCTTCGGTCCCCGGTTGGATGGGCAGCCAGCGATCGGCCTTCGCGGCCGTCTTGGAGAGGCGCGGCTCGATCTGCTCCATCCGCCCCCCCCGCTCCCGCAGGCCGCTGCGGGAGCGCAGCATGTACCCCGGCGTGCCCCAGCCTTCGGACGAAATCGGCCTGCGTGAGATCGAACCCGGCCATGGCCCGCTGCCCCTGGGTGAGGTAGATGGCGGTTTCGAAGGGGTCCTGCAGCGAGGGGGTGCGGATGAAGTTCGGCGACCCGTAGACCGTGAGCAGCCGTTTGCAGAGCTCGGCCGTGGTCCCCCGGTCGGATTCGGAGATCCAGGCCACGGCCTCGGGCTGCCCTTTCGCGCGCAACTCCCCGAGCGCATAGGCGATCTCCCCCAGCGCCGCCGACCAGGAGATCTCCTGCCAGCCGCCGGCGGTTTTCTTCATCGGTCCCGGAACCCGGGTGGGCGCATAGAGCAGCTGGGCGGCCGACAGCCCGAGGGGGCAGAGCCCGCCGTCGTTGACCGGGTGCCCCTTGAGCCCTTCGACCTTGATGACCCGGTCGTCCACCTTGCTCACGCGGATCCCGCAGCCCCCGGGACAGAGTGTGCAGGTGGAGGTGACGAAGGTCCGTTCGCCCCGGGGCGGCACCGGCGTCCACGGCCAGTTCTGGGTCCAGATGGAGATGTCGTCGGTGAGCTTCCAGGGCAGCGGGGAGAGCGTCGAGCCCGCCGCGCCGCCGACGATGAATGCCAGGAAACTGCGTCGGTCGATTTTCATCTATCCTTCCCTCGAGCTTCCAAGAGGTTGAGTGTCCGTCTTTTAAGCGCGCCCGCCGTCGGCCTAGTGGTGACAAACCAGGCAGCCGTTGCGCTGGGTCTGAACACTGCCGCTGCTCACGCCGGCCTCCACATGGCACTCGGCGCAGTCGTCCATTTTCATGCGGTCCCAGGGGTTGCGTTTGATCCCCAGCGGGTGGGTGCCCCAGATGTCGCGGCTGTAGCCGGAGATCCGGTTTCCCTGGTAGGGCCGGAGGCTGTCGGATTCGCCGATGTGGCCGTGGCAGGTGACGCAGTCGATGTTGCCCATTTTGACGTGGGCGGCGTGCGAGAAGAAGACGCAGGCCGGCTGGCGTGAATAGACCAGCCAGGGCACCTCGCGCCCTTTCTTGACGAACTCCTCGACGAACCTGATTTCGTCGGGGTCGTCGCTGTTGGCCTCCTGGTGGCATTCGATGCACTGGGCCAGCCGGGGGGCGCCGGAATAGGAGCCGTCCGCCCGGAAGAAATGGCAGCTCTGGCAGCCGTTGTCGACCAGCTCGTTGTGCACCGCGTGGCTGAAGTCGATCGGCTGCTCTTCGGTGTAGTAAAAGCTTTCCGGAACGAAGATCCAGCCCACCACGAGGCTGCACAACAGCCCCAAAATGAAAAAAAGGATGATCGGCCCGCCGGCCCCATCCTTTTTTTCGCTCTGCCCTGATCCGGACGCCGCGTGTTTCGCTTTGGGATTCTCCATGGACGGTCCACCCTGCTGCTGGGGTTTAAGCGCACACATCGGCCGGCCCGTTCAGCATCGCGATAACCGCGGTCGGGACCCGGCCGACGTGGGGTTAGGATGAAGTGTCCCTACATTATCCCTCCAAGCGTTGTCAAGGGGAAATAGGCGCCCGAGCCGCGCTGCGAGTCGCCCTCATTGCCCCATGGATTGGTAGCTGTGCAGCCCCGGCAGCAAATTGACCCCGAAATAGGTGAAGAGGACGGCGGCGAAGCCGAGAATCGAGAGGTAGGCAATCCGCCGTCCGCGCCAGCCGCGGGTCAACCGGGCATGCAGAAGGGTGGCGTAGACGAACCAGGTGACGAGCGACCAGGTCTCCTTGGGATCCCACCCCCAGTAGCGCCCCCAGGCGGAGTTGGCCCAGACCGCCCCGGTGATGATGCCGGCGGACAAAAAAAGAAACCCGAACACCACCAGCTGATGCGTGAGCTCGTCCAGGGTTTCGACCGGCGGCATGGCCCCGGCCGAGGCTGCCTCCCCCCGGCGCTTGAAGAGGTACATGAGGCTCACCCCGAAGGCCACGGCAAAGGCCGCATAGCCGATGAAGCAGGTGACGACATGGGCGATCAGCCAGTTGCTTTTGAGCGCCGGGATCAGGGGCTGGATCCGGTCGCTCATGTCCGGCGACAGCGAGGCGTAGGCCATGGCCAGGAAGGCGAGGGGCATGGAAACGGCGCCGATGGTCCGGTTGCCCGTGCGCCGTTCGACCACCAGGTAGACGAGGGCGATGCAGAGGGCAAAGAACACCAGAGATTCGTAAAGGTTGGAGAGCGGCGCGCGGCCGAAGCCCAGCTGGTAGGACTCCGCCCAGCGCAGGAAAAAGCCGCCGGTGTTGCCGGCGAGCCCCAGGAGGGCGGCCCCGGTCCCCAGGCGCCCGACCGCGGGTTTGCGGAAGACCCAGGCGAAGATGTAAAGGAATCCGGCCAGGCCGTAGACGAAGGTGACGGAGGAGAGGATGACTGAGCTCGTCATGATGGGGTCGACTCCTTGAGACCCTGGGAAAGCCGCTGAATCCGGCGCGCCAGGGCGGGTTTGTGCTTGTTGGCCGTGCCGGCGACGCGCACGCGGGTTTTGGCACCGCGGCGCACCGCTTCGACGCAGAGCTGCTGGTGGGACATGAAAAAGGTCACGTAACAGCCCGCCAGCATCAGGATGAACCCGGTGTAGACGACCCACACCCCCGGGTCCCGGTTGACCTGCAGGCCGCTGTAGAACCGCTCCTTGAACTCTTCCACGGCGATGACGACCGCACCGCGCCGCATCCGGTCGAAGGTGGGAAAGCGCACCGGCAGAATGATCTCCTCGGCCGGGCCCTCGGGCGGGGTCAGGATGCCGACGAAGGCATCCCCGACGGAGCGGCCGCGGAAGGCCGCATTATGGCGCAGCTCCCGCAGCACGAAGGTGCCGAGGTTTTCGGGAATCTCTATCTCTTTGCCGATGGCCGCCTCGCGGGTATAGATCATGCCGGTGGCCTGGCTCGTGAAGCTCAGGACCGCCTGATCGGAGGGCACCGATCCGTAGCTCGACTGGAAGATGCTGATGCCCCGGTGGCGCAGGGGGTCGTTCACGATGATCTCCTTGTTCACGACCTCGCGGCCCTCTTCGAGCAGCGTCAGGCTGGAGCGGTACTCCTTGGGCGCGCCGGTCTCGTAGAAACTGACGCTGAAGCGGTTGAGGCGGATGGCGAAGGGCAGCTTCATCCGCTCGCCGCCCCCGCGCAGGCTGATCTGCTGGACGGTATCGCCTTCGCGGATGTTGACGAAGCCGTCGAACCCGTAGATCGAGCCGATCAGCCCGCCGATCAGGAGCAGCACCACGCTCAGGTGAACGGCGTAGACCCCGAACCGCGTCCAGCGCCCGTTCTCCCCGAACATCAGAAACCCCGCCTCGGTGCGCTCCACCCGCACGGCGCGCAGCCCTTTGCTGAAAACCGGCGCATAGGCCGCTTCCAGCTCGGCCGGCGTCCGATCCGCGTCGAACTCCTCGCGCTCCGGCAGGTTGCGGAAACGCTCCGCCCGGAACTGCGGCCGGCGCACCAGCAGGATACGGCGCTGCGACGCAATGCGGTCCGCGGAGCAGACGATCACGTTGGCCGCGAGCAGCGCCATCAGCAGCTGGAACCACCAGGAGTGGTACATGTCGAAGAGCCCCAGCACCCAGAAGAAGCGAAACAGGTTCTCGCCGTAACGGGCGATGTAAGCGGCGGGCTCGGCATTTTGCGGGATGAGGGTGCCGATCACGGAGGTGGCGGCCAGGGAGAGCAGCAGGGTGATGGTCAGCTGGATCGAGGCGAAGAGGTTCCAGACTGCGTCGGTGATGCCGCCGGTGGAAGTAGAATCTGTCATTGAGGCGAACGGTCCTTTCCATTCGAGTCGCATGCGTGCAAGATCCCCGCGGCGGGCTCACCGGAGATGCGGCTCTCGGGGATGCGGAGGGGAAAATCACACCGGGGCACTTGGATAGCACAGGCAGGGGCTTGGCGCAAGGAGAGAACGCCCTCCGGCCGGCGGACGCCGGAGGGCGACAGGTGGGCAGGCAGGCCGGCGCCGGATCAGGACTTCACATAGACGCCGCGCGCCCGGGTGTGGACAAGGCCCTTTTTTCCCAATTTGTAAAGTGCGTTGCTGAGTTGGCGCGGCTCCAGTTTTGTTTTCTGCAGCAGCTGGGCGATGCTCAACCCGTTACGGCTGCGGCGGATGGCCGCGTAAACCGATTTGAGCACCGTGTCGGAGCGCTTGAGTGCGGAGGGCGCAGCGAGCTTTTGGCCCGGCCGGCGGCCGGCCGCCGCGCCGCGCTGCTTCGCGGGGGCTTGCGTCTTGACCTTCCGGGCGATCGCGCTCACCTGCTTGGACAGTCCGGCAAGCGTTTTGGATATCCACGCGAGTTGTTCCTGAAGTGTCTTCATTCCATCGACCCTCCCTCCTGAAGTATGGGCTGCTCCGGCGCAGTCAGGGGTGGATCGGCGGCAGCGGCACCCGCCGCGCCCCGCCCCCCAGCCCCGCCGGGGCGGAGCTCCCGCAGGAAGAGTGATGCGTTGACCAACGCCGAGATAAGTAAAAAAATTCTAATACAATGAATAAGTAAAGTCAAACGGCGACCGGGGGGAGACTGGGGATGACCGGCCGCGCCGCTCTTCTTACGGGCCCCGGGCCGCGGCCGAAAAGAACATGACGCAGGGCGGTTTTTCTGCTACAGGGTCGGTATGCTTTCATCGCAGGCCTTCGATTCGCTCAACCCGGCGCAGCGCGCCGCCGTCGAACACAACGACGGCCCCCTGCTCGTCATTGCCGGGGCCGGCAGTGGAAAGACCCGCACCCTGACCCACCGCGTCGCCCGGCTGGTGGCCGAGGGAGTCCCGCCCGCGGCCATTTTGCTGCTCACCTTCACCCGCCGCGCCTCGCAGGAGATGCTGCAGCGGGCCGCCCGCCTTCTCGACAGCCGCTGCGAGCGGGTTTCGGGCGGCACGTTTCACTCCTTCGCGCATCTCAAGCTGCGCCAGCATGCGGCGGCCGCGGGCCTGGCGCCGGACTTCGCCGTGATCGACCGGTCCGACGCCGAAGAGCTGATCGGCCTGCTGCGCAAAGAGGCCGGAGGGTCGAACCCCGACCGTTCCCTGCCGCGCAAGGCAACGCTCGCCGCCATCTTCAGCCGCGCCGTCAACAAGGCGATGTCGATCGAAGAGGTGCTCGACCGCGATTACGCCCATTTCATGGACCGGCTGGAGACGATTCGGGCGCTCTGGGAGGCCTACACCCGGCGCAAGCGCGAGCACCATTTCGTGGACTATGACGACCTGCTGGTCTGCTTTCACCGCCTGCTGCAGGATGCCCCGGAGATCCGCCGCCGCCTCGGCGCCGCCTACCGCTACGTGATGGTCGATGAATACCAGGACACGAACAAGCTGCAGGCGGAGATCCTCTACCGGCTGGCCGAAGGCAACCGCAACATCATGGTGGTCGGCGACGACTCCCAGAGCATTTATGCCTTTCGCGGCGCCAACTTCCGCAACATCATGGATTTCCCGGCGATGTTCCCCGGCACCCGCATCATCGGCCTGGAGGAGAACTACCGCAGCACCCAACCGGTGCTGAACCTCACCAACATCGTCATCGAGCGCGCCCGGGAGAAGTTCTCCAAACACCTGTTCACGCGCAAGACCGGGGGCGAGCGGCCGCAGATGATCGAGGCCGAAGACGAAAACAGCCAATCGCTCTTCGTGGTCCAACGGGTCCAGGAGCTGATACGCCGCGGGGTGGCGCCGGAGCGGATCGCGGTGCTGTTCCGGGCCGGTTTCCACTCCTTCGACCTCGAGATCGAACTGGCGCGGGAGGCGATCGCCTTCATCAAGGTGGGCGGGTTCAAGTTCACCGAATCGGCGCACATCAAGGACGTTCTGGCCCATCTGCGGGTGATCGCCAATCCGCTCGACCGCATCAGCTGGCACCGCGTGCTCATGCTGATCGAAAAGGTCGGCCCGCGCGGCGCCCAGCGGATCTACGAGGCGCTGGCCGAGGCCCGGAGCGGTGCGACCGGCCTCTCCGCGCTGACGCGCCGCCACCCCGGGCTCGAACCGCTGGCCGCGCTCTATCGGGGCCTTGACGCCGCCCCCCGGTCCCCGACCGAGATGGGCGCGGCCGTGGTGCAGTATTACCTGCCGCTGCTGCGGCGCCAGTTCGACGACCACCCCAAGCGCGCCAAGGACCTCGAGCAGCTGCTCGGCATCATGGAGCGCTACCGGCGGCTCGACCCCTTCCTGACGGACATGACCCTCGAGCCTCCCACCGCCAGCGCGGAGCAGCGGCTGTATGCCGGCGAGAGCGCCGAGGGCCGGCTGGTCCTCTCCACCATCCACTCGGCCAAGGGGCTGGAGTGGCATACGGTCTTCATCATCTGGGCACTGGACGGGCGGTTTCCATCGCTCTACGCCATGGCAAACGAGGAGGAGCTGGAGGAGGAGCTGCGGCTGATGTACGTGGCCGCCACCCGGGCGCAGGAAGGTTTGTACATCACCTACCCGCGCCAGGCCTTCGACCGCAGCCTCGGGATCGTCCTCAACCGGCCGTCCCGGTTCATCGACATGATCCCGGAGGAGGAGGAGATTCTAGAAAGGCGCTCGGTGCGCTATTAGCAGGTTGTTGAAAAACGGCGCCTCAGGCTGTGATCCATCGTTGTGCGGCTCTTGTAAATGCTCCCTGTACGCCGCAGCGGCCGCGGGGTGAAGCGCAACGCCGAAATTGGGCTTTTTACGAAGTCATCAGTCCATGAAGAAACCCCAGTAGACAAACGCCACAAACGCCAGGATGGAAATCGCAGCCGCCAGGTAGCCCTTGATGTTCGGCGGCTTCCGGGCGTGGCCCAGTTTGTCGACCGGCCCCACCCGCTTGCCGCAGGAGGTGCACACCGTGGCATGCAGCGGCAGGTAGGCGAAACACTCCGGGCATTTTTTGGTCAT
>JALOOS010000097.1 GCA_025454275.1 Desulfobacterales bacterium
GTCGAGTCCCAGGGTGTAAGCCCCGAAGCTTTCCCCTACGTCCGAATTGAGATCGATGCCCGTCTGCCGCATGTTCCTCACCTCCGCAGCCGCCGCACTACCGGCGATTCGCCTGCACTCTTAGCATAAAAAAAGGGAACGGGCAAAAGCCCGTTCCCTGGACGGTGGTGATCGAAAAGGGTGGATCAGCGTTTGGAGAACTGGAACCGTGCGCGCGCCGAGCGCTGGCCGTACTTCTTGCGCTCCTTCACCCGCGGGTCGCGCTTGACGAAGCCGGCTTTTTTCAGCGTGACGCGGAAATCCGGATTGGCCGCGATCAGGGCACGGGTGATGCCGTGGCGGATGGCGGCTGCCTGCCCGACCACTCCGCCCCCCTGCACGGTCGCCTTGATGTCGTAGGCGCCGCTGGTGTTGGTGAGCTTCAGCGGCTGCACCAGTTCCAGCCGCGTGGTTTCAACCGGGAAGTACTCTTCGAGGGGCACCCGGTTGACGGTGATGACGCCGGTGCCGGGGGTGAGCCAGGTTCGCGCGATCGACGACTTGCGTTTTCCGGTGGCGTAAAAACTGGTATCGGTCTGCATTCCACTCCTCGGTAATTGAATGGCTTAAAGTTTAAGGGGTTCGGGGTTCTGGGCCTGGTGCGGGTGATCGCTGCCGGCATACACCTTCAGCTTCCGGAACAGCCGGCTGCCCAGCTTGTTCTTGGGGAGCATCCCCTTGACGGCATGGCGGATCAACTCCTCCGGCCGCTTCTCCAGGACTTCCCGCGCCGTGGCCGTTTTGAGACCCCCGATGTAGCCGGTGTGATGGTGGTATTCCTTCTGGACCCACTTGTTGCCGGTCAGGCGCACCTTCTCCGCATTGACGACGATCACGAAATCCCCGGTGTCCACGTGCGGCGTGAAGAGCGGCTGGTGCTTACCCCGCAAGCGCGCGGCGACCCCGGACGCAAGCCGGCCGAGAACGGCCCCATCCGCGTCCGCGATGAACCACTTGCCCTGGACATCGCCCTCTTTGGCACTGGTCGTATATTTTTTCACGATCGGCACTCCTGTTGTCAGAATCGTGCATATTTAGGCCAATGTATTTGACTTGTCAAGTAAAAAGATGCCTGCCGATGAAAACCGCCGCCTGCGCACCGCCCTAAGGCGATCTTCGGTCCAACAGAACCGGGTACTCCCGCGCGGTCATCAGCTCTCCCCGCTTGGAAAACACGTAGACGACGGCGTGGGTGTAGCCCGGGATCTCCTTTGGAAACGGCGCGGTGTGCTCGAAGCGCTTGGAGTGGCGGATGCTGAAAGCATAGCCTTTTTGGGGGTTGGCCGGCCGGCCCCGGACCACTCCCACATCCGGCAGCGCCAGCCACTTCTCGGGGGCAAGTTCGTCCGCCTTCAGCACCACGACCACGCTGCCCGCCTGCGGCTTTTGGCCCGGGCCGGTGTTGACGAGCCTGTAGGAAAGCTCGAGCCTCTTTCTCTCGGCGTCTCCCAGGAGCTTGAAATCGTCGATGGAGATGCCCTCCTCCACCCCGGCCGGCGGTTCCACCGCCGGCAGCGCACCATCGGTTTCGGCCTTCAGGACCAGCCCCGCTTCGCCCTCGCCGGCCGAGCCCGGGGTTCTGCTGCCGCCGTCGGGCCCCGGGGCGGGTGCCGCGCCCGGGGGCTTCGCCGGGTTGAACCCCGCGGAGATCTCCCGCATCCGGGCTTCCAAGAGCACGACGTGGGCCGTGAGGAGGTCCCGCTCGTGCCGCAGGTCGCTGATGGTCCGGCCGGAAGCCGCCAGGCTCTGCTGCAGTTCCGCCGTGCGCCGGTGCAGGCTGAAGTTCACGACGGCCAGCACCGCCACCGCCGCAAGCGACAATCCGAACGCCGCTGCCGCCAGCCCCGCGAGGGTTTTGACGCGGGTGAAGGGGATCACCCGTCCGTGGTCACCGATGAAGAGCACGGTCCAGGGCCGCCGCTCCTCCGGAGCGGAAGCGGGATCCGGCGCGGGCGGAGTCGCTTCGTCCGCACGGCTCATGCGTTCCTCCTCGTTCAGGCCGCCACCGCCCGCCAAAGACCGCGGGGGATCAGGAGAAGATCTTTTGCTGGATCCGGATGCCCAGGTGCCGGTAGGCATCCTCCGACGCGCGCCGGCCCGAGGAGGTCCGCGTGATGAAACCGATCTTCAACAGATACGGCTCGACGATGTCGACCAGGGTGTCCGATTCCTCTTGAAGGGTTGCAGCGATGGCCTCGATGCCCACCGGCCCCCCGCGATAAAAATGGATGACCGTTTTAAGGTAGCGGCGGTCGAGGTCCGTGAGCCCCTTGTCATCAACCCCCTCGAGCTCCAGGGCCGCTCCCACGGTCTGCGGGGTGATCCGGCCCCGGGCCCGCACCTGGCCGTAGTCCCGCACGCGTTTGAGCAGGCGGTTGACGATCCGGGGGGTCCCCCGGGACCGCTTCGCCAGCTCCAGCGCCCCCTCCTCGCCCAGATCGATCTTCAGCAGGGCGGCCGAACGGCGCGTGATCCGTACAAGCTCATTCAAAGCGTAGAAATCCAGGCTACGGAAAATCCCGAACCGGTCCCGCAGCGGGGCCGACAACAGCCCCACGCGAGTCGTCGCCCCCACGAGAGTGAAGCGCTTCAGCCGAAAGCGATGGCTGCGCGCGTGGACCCCCTTGTCGAAAACGAAGTCGATCGCGAAATCCTCCATCGCCGGATAGAGCAGCTCCTCCACCGGTTTGGGCAGACGGTGGATCTCGTCGATGAAGAGAATGTCCCCGGCCTCCAGGTGGGTCAGAATCCCGATCAGGTCCCCGCCCTTCTCCAAGGCGGGACCGGAGGTGATGGTCAGTTTGGAGCCCATTTCGTGAGCGATGATATGCGCCAGGGTGGTCTTGCCGAGGCCGGGTGGGCCGTGCAGGAGCACGTGGTCGATGGACTCCCCGCGCTGGGAGGCCGCCTCGATGGCGATCTTCAGAGTCTCGACCACATCCGGCTGCCCCACGTAGTCGGCCAGCTGGGTCGGTCGCAGGGAGAGGATTTCGGGCTCCAGGTCCTCGCTGCAGAGCTCGCCGGAAAGGCTGTTCGGCCGGTCGGAGGAATAGGAGATGATGTCGTCGCTCATCGATAGCCTCTGCCGCCGGCCGGGCGGTTAAACGCCGCTCTCGTCCGGTGCGGCCTGCTCTCCGCGGTAGACTTCCTCGAAGAGGGCCTCGGGCGTCGCGATGGCGGGGTTGCGCTTCAACGCCTCGCTGATCAGGCGTTTGGCGTCCGCCATGCGGTGCCCCAACTGCCGGACCATCACATCGAGAACCTGCTCCGCCGGATCCTCCGCCGGGGCCTTGGCGGCCGCCGGCGGCTCATCCCGCTTCAGGGCGAACTTGCCCATCCGACCCTCCAGGGTCGCTACGATCTTCTGGGCCGTGCGCTTGCCGATCCCCTTCAAACGGGCCAGTGCGTCAATGTCGCGCGCCTCGATGGCGCGGGCGATGTCGCTGACGGGAGCCGTCATCGCCTTGACGGCCTTCATGGGGCCGATGTCCTCCACGCTGATGAAGTGCTGGAAGAATTCCTTGTCGATCTCGTGGATGAACCCGATCAGGACCGGCTTGGGCTGGCGCTCGGTCTGCTGGTGGTAGATGTAAAGCGACACCTCGTCGCCGAGGTTGCGGGCGGCGAGCGCCGCCATCACCACGGCCGGAAGCAGCACCTCGTAGCCCACCCCGCCGGCGCGCACGAGGACCCGGTCTTCGTGCCTGCTCAAGATTTGGCCCGACAGGTAGCCGATCACGTGCGGGGGAGTCCTTTCGAATCGAAGCGATACAGACCGATGATCGCAAGTCCCAACGCATCCGCGGCGTGGAAGGGACGGATCGGAGCGGCGTGACCGACGCATCGCCGCACGGCCGCCTCCAGCTGCGCCTTGGTGGCGTTGCCGTTGCCGGTCAGCACCTGCTTCGCCTCCCGCACCGGGACGAAGAAAGTTTTCAGCCCGGCCCGGGCACAGGCCAGCAGCACCACACCGGACACCTGGCCCAGAAAAATACCGGATTTCGGGTATTCCGCAAGCGAGAAGACGTCCTCCACGACGACCAGATCGGGCGCCTCGGCGGCGAGAAGCGTCATGAGCTTGGAGAAAATACGATCGAGTCGATGCGCCAGGCCCGTCGACTTCGAGGTTTGAATGCATCCGAAGGAATAACCCTGGATGGAGAGGCCCCGCCCCGTCACGATCCCAACTCCGGTCGCCGCGAGGCCGGGGTCTATCCCGAGGATTTTTCTCATCGACGGACCGCCGGTTGCTGGTGGGCCCGGCGACCCCCTCTCTCCTCGAAAGCCTCCGTCTGCTCCCGCGCTGCGGGCATCATTTGAGCTCTTTGAGTTTCTCCGAGGCGGTCTTGGCCTCGCTGGTGTTCGGGAACTTGCGCACCACCTCTTCAAATATGAGGCGCGAATTCACCCGGTCCTTAAGACCCAGGAATGCGAGTCCCTGTTTCAGAAGGGCGGAGGGAACCTTGTTGCCGCGGGGATATTTTTCGATCACTTTCTGGTATTCGAGAATCGCCTTCTCGAACTGTTTTTCCTGGAAGAACGTCTCCCCCACCCAAAACTGCGCATTGTCGGCGTTTTCCGAGCCCGGGTAGGTCATCAAGAATTCGTCGAACCCCTTGCGCGCCGCGGCCATGTCGCCCTTTTCAAATGCCTGGCGGGCCTTGGCGTACAACTCCGCCTCAGAGGCCGCCTTGGCCGGCGACGCTTCCGGTTTGATCCGCGATCCCGGCGCCGCCGGCGGCTCGATCTTCAAGTGCTGCTCGATCCGCTGGAGCCTCTGGGCGATGTAGGTGTTCTGCTCCTCCAAGCGTGCCAATTTCTCTTTGAGCCGATCGCCGTTCTCGGCGGCAGGACCCTGCTGCCGCAGCCCGTGCTGGATCTCTTCGATGCGTCCGCCGAGCGCCCGCACCTCTTCACGCACCTCATCTATCTGGGCGCGGGTCGACGCCGCCTGCTGCCTCAGGGCCTGCTCGGTAGACTCCCGGCTGCGTGCAAACTCCTCGCGGCGCCGGCGTTCCTCGGCATCGCGGAGTTCGATTTCACTGATGCGGGTGTCGATGGTCGTGACGTCCCGCCGCGTCGCACATCCGATGGGCCCGATTCCGGCGATCATCACCGCAGCGATACCGACCGCGACCCACCGCATAGGACCGATGTGATTCATACGATGGCCTAGCTCCCGGTTTTCAATCAGGACGTCCGTGCCTCGGGCAAGCCGGGCATCCGATCCGCCGTGGCGTCATTCCGGATCAAAGTGCCTATGCCCGCGCCCGGTATTCCTCCGCCGGACGCCGCCAGCCAGATTCGGCCGTTTCTTGAACAGACGGCAAACGAGCGGAACAGGCGCCCGTTTGCCGTCTGCGGGTGTGCATGATTCGTCGGGGCGGCATCACCCGGTTGGGAGATGCCGCCGACCCGGCGCAAGCCGCCGGTGGGGCTCAGTTAGAAGCTGACCACGAAACCGTCGTTGCGGTTGCGGGCCAGTGCCTCGTTGCTCTTGCCGGGGTCGATCGGGCGCTCTTCACCGTAGCTGATGGTGCTGATGCGCTTGGCGTCGATGCCCAGGTCCACCAGGAACTGCTTGGCGGACAGCGCCCGGCGCTCGCCCAGGCCCATGTTGTACTCAGGGGTGCCGATGATGCAGGTGTTGCCCTCGATCAGCAGCTTGGCCGTGGGGTTGGCTTTGAGCCATTCGGCCTTTTTCTTAAGGGCCGCCTGGGACTCGAGTCTCAGGGCCGACTTGTCGAAATCGAAGAAAACCCTCTCCGTCATGAAGACCGGAACGGTCGGAGCAGCCGGAGCCGGAGCCGGGGCCGGAGCCGGGGCCGGAGCCGGGGCCACCTTCGGTGCCGGAGGCGGAGCGGTTGCCGCCACTTTCTTCTGACAGGCGACCGTGAACAACAGACCCGGCATCACCAGCAGCAATGCCAACACCATCCACCATTTTTTCTGCATGTCTTCCTCCTTTTTCTATTTCTAGTTTGAATTACCAGTCGGTGTGTTTCATCAGTTGAAAACACCCGCTGACCATTTGGGATTGCTTTGTTCCCCGTTCAACAACAGAAGACGGCGCTGTTCCGTACCGAAGGCCGTCATCACGTAAAGCCGGGAGGGGCCTTCGCGGTTCGTCCCGAAAACAAGAAGTGTGCCGTCGGGCGACCATGATGGCGATTCGCTGCTCGCGCTTTCGCGGGTCAGCTGCATCGGGTTTTGACCATCTGCGCCGATCACGCACACCTGTTGAAAACCGCCGATCTGGGACGTGTAGGCGATTTTGTCGCCTCTCGGCGACCATGCCGGCTGGGTGTTGTACTTCCCTTCGAAGGTCAGCCGGCTCTCGCCGCCGGTGGCAAGGTCCAGAATATAGATCTGAGGCCCCCCCGCCCGATCGGAGACGAACGCCATTTTGCTTCCATCGGGAGAAAACGATGGTGATACGTTTGTCCCGCGGCCGTTGGTAAGCTTTTTAATCACTTTTCCGGCGCCAGTCAATAGGTAAATCTCCTGACTGCCGCCGTAGGAGAGCGTCGCAGCGAGCTCAAAACGCCCGGGCACCCAAC
>JALOOS010000350.1 GCA_025454275.1 Desulfobacterales bacterium
CGCCGCGCGCGCCCCCTTGCGCGCCAGCGCCTCGAGAGCCGTCCGGACCTTGGGCGCGGGGATGGCGATCAGGGCGAGCTCGGGGGCTGCGGGCAGCTCTGCGACCGAGGCGACGGTCGCAACTCCCGGCACGGGCGCCCCGGGGTTGACGGCCCACAGGGCGCCGGCATACGCATTCTGGAGCAAGTTGCGGATAAGTCGCCCGCCTGGCTTGAGCGGGTTGGCGCTCGCCCCGACGACAGCGATGCTGCTCGGGTGAAAAAGCGCCCGGAAACGCTGCCGCGCGGATCGGTCTGCCGGCTCCTTTCTATACATAAGCCTCCTCGCACGCCGGGGCCGACAGGACCGACAGGGCCGACAGAACCGACAGAACCGACAGGACCGACAGGACCGACAGGACCGACGGGACAGACAGGATAGACGGGACAGACAGGACCGACGGGGCCGACGGGCCGACCGGACAGACCGGCCGACGGAATTGCCCCATCGGCGAGGACATGCTATTCACAACCAGCCGGTGCGGAATGGCCGCGGCCGGCGGCGGGGCGGCCGGCAACGGCCGGAGGGAAGCGTGAAGATCATCGTCGAGGCCATCGGGCTTCCGGCCCTCGCGGGCGCGATCGGTCGGCGGGCCGAGATCGAGCTGGAGGGTGAACAACTGGGCGACCTTGTCGGCCAGATCGTGCGGGGCCTTCCGCCGCCCGCGCCAGATCGTGCGGGGCCTTCCGCCGCCCGCGCGGCAGGTGCTTTTGGACCGAGAGGGGCGTCTCGACGGGAGCGTGCAGGTGATGGTGAACGAGGAGGGGTTCATCCCCCGCAGCCGGTTCTCGGACCTCCGTCTGGCGGAAGGCGACCGGGTCCGTTTCCTTCTGCTCGCCTGCGGCGGTTGATCCGGGGCGGGTCTTCATCGCGGGGGCTGGCGCATGAGGAAGAAATCGAGGGCCTCGATGATGACGTTCGTAATCGTGTCGCCGCTCTCCTTGGCGTAGGCGGCCACCCGCTCCGCCAGGACACAGGGGATGCGGATGCTGATCTCCTCGGTGGGGTCGGCACAGGCCGGGCCCGGGTGTTCGCTCATCGGCGAAGCTCCTTATGTGGATGGTTGCTGATCCGCGGCGGGTTTGCCGGGCAGCTCTCTTTTAAACGCAATCCGCAGGGATTGCAACCCGATGGCCAGAGCCGGAACGTGGCCTCTCCGGGAGGCGCGGCGCCGGTTGCACCCTCATACGGAAAATGCTATAGGGACCACTTCTTAAACGCACGATCGCAACGAGGGGAGGACAGCATGGAGATCAGTAGAATTCTCTGGCCCACCGACTTTTCCGAAAACGCCGCCAAGGCGCTGCCCCTGGTCACCGAGCTGACCCAGAAGTTCGGGGCGGAGATCCACATCCTCTATGTCATGAAGGATTATCCCGCCTTCGGCGCCTCCTACGGCCAGTTCGACCCGGAGGAGTTGAAGAAGATGCAGGAGTGGGAGAAGCAGACGGCCGAGAGCCGCCTGGGCGAGATCTGCGACAAGTTTCTCAACGAATGCCCGCTCTACATCCGGCACATCGCCATCGGCGAGCCCGCCAAGGAGATTCTAAAGGTGATCGCCGCCCAGAAGATCGATATGGTGGTGATGACCAACAAGGGCAGCGAGGGGCACTTCGATTTCGGCAGCGTGGCCGAGAGGGTGCTGAAATGCACCACCGTTCCGGTGGTGATGGTGCCGGCCTAACGGCAAGACCGGGTGCGGCGGGGCCGTTCCGGGCGATCGGGCTTTCGATGCGCCCAGGAGGGGTGAGCGATGCTGGAAGAGCGATGGGTGTGGGTCAACGGGAAGTTCGTTCCCTGGGGCGAGGCCACCGTCCACATGATGTGCCACAGCTTCGCCCGCGGCGCGACCATCTTCGAGGTGATCAGTTTCTACGCCCGGAGCTCCGGCGGGGCGGCCGTATTCCGGCTGCGCGAGCATGCCGCGCGTTTCTTCACCTCGGCTGCGCTCCTGCACATGCAGCTGCCCTGCGACGCGGATGCTCTCTGCCGCGCCGTGGCGGAGGCGATCCGTCGCAACCGCCTGGAGCAGGGGACGGTCAAGGTGGTGGGATACTACCCGCAGTTTGCGCTCGACGTCCAGCCGCCCTCTCAGCCGCTGGAGATCGCCATCTTCGCCCTCGACCCCGCCCGGGACATAAAGGGCTTCGACACCCCGTTTGAGCACGGAACCAGCGCCGGGATCGCCCGCTGGCGCAAGCTCGACCCCCAGACCGTCCCGATCGAGGCCAAGGCCGCCGCCAACTATCTGAACGGCATGATCGCGAAGCTGGATGTTCAGAAGCGTGGATTCGAAGACGCCATCCTGCTCGACACCCAGGGGTTCATCGCCGAAGGCGCGACCGAATCGGTCTTCCTCGTCAAGGACGGAGCCCTGATGACTCCCGCCGCGGGGACCGTACTCGACAGCATCACCCGCCGCTCCATCCTCCAGGCCGCTGCCTTCCTCGGAATCACCGCCCATGAGAAGCGCCTGCAGCCGGAGCGCCTCTTCGAGGCCGACGAGATCTTTTTCTGCAACACCCCTTTCAAAGTGATTCCGGTGCGGCGCATCGAGGATCGCGAGATGCCGGCGGTGCCGGGCCCGGTCGAGCGGCGGCTGGCGGAGTTCCTGGGGCGGGTAGCCTGGGACGGCCTCCGTAAATCCCGCTGTCGGCGCCTCATGGGGGTGCCGCTTTATCCCCGGGTTGGTTCATTTTCTGTGGGAGCGGCTTCCAGCCGCGATCCGGTCGCAGCAAGATGTCTATCCCCCGGAGAAGGGCCGTACCTGCTCGGAAAGGGGCCGCTGCCCAGTAATTCCCGTCAGGATCTACCGGATTCAGGGCCGCATGTTTCCGATCTCCTCCAACGTTTGCCTGAAGGTGGCGGCGTGGGGGCCTCCCAGGGCGACCGCCCGCTGCGCGGCCGCCAGCGCCTCCTCTTTCTTCCCCTGTTTCATCCGCACGTGGGCGAGGTTGTTCCAGGCCGCACCGGATTGCGGATGAGCGGCGGCCGCCTCCCGAAACGCCGCCGCCGCCTTTTCCAGGTCGCCTTGGGCGAAAGCGCTGTTGCCAAGCCCCATCCAGGCGCCGAGGCTCCCCGGCCAGCGGCTGAGGGCGGTGCGGTAGGCCAGGGCCGCCTCGGCAGCCCGTCCGGCCTGCTCCAGCCCGATT
>JALOOS010000098.1 GCA_025454275.1 Desulfobacterales bacterium
AACCCTCGGGCCAGAAGATTCTGGTGATCGACGACGAGGCCAACATGGGCCACATGCTGGCGGCGGTTTTGAAGAAAGCCGGCTTCCAGGTGGATTCGGTCCTCGACGGCAAGGCGGGACTGGAGAAGATCACCCAGGCACACTACGATTTCATCCTCTGCGACATCAAAATGCCCGTGATGGACGGAATGGAATTCCTGAGGTCGGGCGGGGATCGCATCAGTCAGAGCACGGTCATCATGATGTCGGCCTACGGCAGCATCGACGCCGCCATCGAGGCCATGAAGCTCGGGGCCTACGACTATATCTCCAAACCGTTCAAGCCCGACGAGGTGCTGCTGGCACTTAAGAAGGCGGAAGAGCGTGAGCGGCTCAAGCGGGAAAACCGCCAGCTCCGAGCCCGGATCCAGGCGATCGAAAAGGACTACAGCTTCGGCCGGCTGGTCGCGCGCAGCCGTGCCATGCTGGATGTGTTCGCGCTGGCCCAGAAGGCGGCCCGCTATTCGACCACGGTGCTGATTCTCGGTGAAAGCGGCACCGGCAAAGAGCTGGTGGCGCACGGCATCCACAACGAGGGGGAACGGGCGCGGATGCCGCTGGTGCCGATCAATTGCGGCGGGATACCGGAAAACCTGCTGGAGAGCGAATTGTTCGGGTACCGCAAAGGGGCCTTCACGGGCGCGGACCGGGACAAGAAGGGTCTTTTCCAGGAGGCGGACGGCGGCACCATCTTCCTGGATGAAATCGGGGAGCTCCCATTGGCGTTGCAGGTCAAGCTGCTGCGGGTGCTGCAGGAGAGCGAGCTGCGCCCGGTCGGGGATTCGCGGTCGATGCGGGTCGACGTGCGGGTGATCGCGGCAACGGCCAGGAACCTCGAGGAAGAGGTCAAGAAGGGCCGTTTCCGCGAAGATCTGTTTTATCGACTGAACGTCCTCACCATACGCCTGCCGCCGCTCCGGGAGCGACCGGAGGACATTCCCCACCTCTGTCGCCACTTCTTAGAGCGGTTCAGTGCCAAAATGGGCAAACAGGTGGCCGACATCAGCCCGGCCGCACTGACGATCCTCCTGCACCATCAGTGGCCCGGTAATGTGCGCGAGCTCGAGAACGCCGTCGAACGCGCCGTGCTGCTGGCCGAGGAGGGGATCCTGCTTCCGGAGCATCTACCGGCGGAATTGGGGGGGGCGGGCGCCGAGGGGTTGGATCGAAAACAGGCCGATGGGCTTTCTCTGAAAATCGCTCAACGCGAAACCGAGCGCCGTCTCATCACGCGCGCCCTGCAGGCGACCGGCGGCAACCGCACCCAGGCGTCGCGCCTTTTGGAGATCAGCCACCCCTCGCTATTGAGCAAGATCAAGGCCTACAATATTCCGCTGTAGGCGCGGATGCCCGGCGCGGTGGCGATGACCCGCGCGCTTGGCCGCAGCGGCTACAGGGGTTCGCTGTTGATCTTGTTCCGAAGCTTCCCGGAACACTTGAAGGTGATGACGCGGCGGCCGCGCAAGGTGAGGTCGTCGCCGGTGGCCGGGTTGCGTCCCCGCCGTTCCTTCTTGTTCTTCACACAAAACTTGCCGAAGCCGGATATCAGTACATCCTCGCCTTTTTCCAGGCTGCGTTTGATGATTTCGATCAAGGTCTCGACCAGGTCCACTGACTGCTTTTTGGTGAAGCCGACCTCGTGGATCCGGGCGACGATGTCATCCTTGGTCACTGCCATAGCGCCTCCTGAAATCTCATGTCCGTCGGGCCGGCGTCAGGCGGCCGTCCGGATCGAGGTAATACGCATCCGTCCGTCACGGTTCGACGGTTTCCGGCGGGTCGTTTTGAGGTGACGGCAAAACGGCTTCGATCCGTTTCATCACTGAGTCCACGCAGCGCATAATCTCGTCGATTTCGGCCTTCACATCCGCTTCATCCAAATCGTTCAGGGAGTGGGGCATCCGTCTCAACCATCCGCAGGTTGGGTTGATATCCTGGGGAGATCCCGCCGGTTTGCAGGCAACCGCCGGGCGCACACCCGCATTGACTTTCCGGTCCACGCAGGTGTCCGGAGGCTTCAGGGTCTTAAAAAACGGAGGGCGCCAAGGCACCCCCTTCATTCGTGATTTCAGCTTAACCGTAAAATTGCGGTCTGTCAAGGGGAGAGTTGAATGAATTTATAGGTTTTTCAGATGATTACTCGGAATGCCGGTTTCGCCGGCGCATCGGCAAACCCGAGCCGATCACGTTGCATTGCCGCCGGTTTCAACCTATTATGAAAAACAAATGCCGCGCCCCCGGCCGCGCAGCGCCCCGGCGCCATTTTCACCGGCGCGAAGACCGCTTGACCCTTATCCGGGCGATGAACGCCCCATCCTGCCGGGGAGGCCGAAGGTGGAAAACGGGGAGGTGGGTGGAGCCGACGGGCGGACTTGAACCGCCAACCTGCTGATTACGAATCAGCTGCTCTACCGATTGAGCTACGTCGGCGAGAGGTGTATTTCTACTGTGTTCCTGAGCCAAAATCAAGAGCCATCTGACTGCGCCGCGCTGATCGAACGGATTGCCGCTGCCGATGCACCATTGGAGATCATCGGCGCATCCGGAAGCGAGCGTGCCTATGTTCTCGCCCGTCTCGGCCGGCGCCTGGAGGGGCCGACCCTGGTGGTGGTGCCGTCGGCGGCCGAGGCCGGCCCGCTCGCCGAGGACGTATCGTTCTTCAGCCGGACGGACCGGGCCGCCGGCCTGTTTCCTTCCTATCACCTCTTGCCGTTCAAACTCCTCTCCTACCACAACCAGACCGCCTCCGAGCGCATCCGCCTGTTGTATCAACTGCTCACCGGGGATGCGCCGCCCCTGCTCATCGTGCCGGTGGCGGCCCTGCTCCAGCCGTTGATCCCCCGCTCCGAGCTCAGCCGCTATGCCGAATTGATCCTGGAAGGCGAAGAGCTCGATCGCGACCGCCTGGCGGCCAAGCTGGCGGCCGGCGGCTATCTGCGTGCGGCGATCGTCGAGGAGCCCGGCGACTACAGCGTGCGCGGAGGGATCGTCGATATCTTCTCTCCGCTCTATGCCGACCCGCTGCGGATCGAGTTCTTCGGGGACCGGGTCGAGTCGTTGCGTTTTTTTTCGGCCGCGGATCAGCGCCGGCTCAAACCCGTGACGGAGGCCGTCCTCCTGCCGGCGCGCGAGGCGGTGCTCGATCCGCAGCAGCTGACCCAGATCACCCACCGCGTCCGGCTGCGGGCGGCCGAGACCAACCTGCCCCCCGCCGCGCTGCGCCGGATCGTGGCCCAGCTCGGCAACCAGGAAGTGGTCCCGGGCATCGAGAGCCTCCTGCCCCTGATTTATCCGCGCCTCGACTTTTTCGGCGATTACCTGCCCGGGCCGGCGCGCGTGGTCATCATCGACCCCGACCGGGTAGAGCAGGCCGCCGGCGAGTTCGCGGAGCAGGCCGCTGCCAACATGGAGGCCTGTCTCGCCGGCGGCCGGCTCTGCGCCCCGCCGGAGTCCCTTTATCAGACGTGGGACCAGGTCCGCGGGCTCTTCTCCGCCCGCCGCCCGGTTTTCTTCCGGCAGCTCGATGTGCGCAGCGCCGAGGGGGAGTCTGCCGCCCCCCGGCCGCCGGCGGTCCGCGTCGCTGTACAGAACAATCAGGAGCTGACCTCCGCCCTGCGCCGGCCGCGCGGGGCGGAGGAGCTGCTGGAACCCCTTGCGGCGTGGGTTCGCAGCCAACGGGCGGAGGGCCGGGTGGTGCTGATCACCTGCCAGGCCAAAACCCAGGCGCAGCGGCTGGCCGCGCTGCTCGTACCCTACGGGCTGCGGGTGATCCCGGCGGAGGGGTTCCCGGACACGGGGGCCGCGCCCGGGGCGGTGATCCTTTGCCTCGGCCGACTCTCCGCGGGTTTCGTGTGGCCGGCCGAGGGGTTGGCGGTGCTGAGCGAGGGCGAGATCTTCGGCATCCGCCGGCTGCGGCGGGCCAAACCCGCGGCCCAGGTGCGCTCCCGGCTCCTGGGGCTCCAGGACCTCAGGCAGGGGGACTTGATCGTCCACGACGAGCACGGGATCGGCCAGTACGAGGGGCTGCAGAAGCTGACCGTGGAGCGGGTGCGCAATGAATTCCTGGTGATCCTCTACCATGGCGGAGACAAGCTCTATCTGCCCGTCGACCGCATGGGCATCGTGCAGAAATACATGGGGGCCGAGGGGGTGCGGCCCCCACTCGACCGGCTGGGCGGAAAATCCTGGGAGCGGGTCAAGGCGCGGGTCAAACGCTCGGCGGAGAAGATCGCCGGGGAGCTGCTCCGGCTCTACGCCCAGCGCCGAATGGCGGCCGGAACGGCGTTCGATGCGGCCGACGGCACCTTTCACGATTTCGAAGCCGGCTTCGCCTACGATGAAACCCCGGACCAGATCAAGGCGATCGAGGAGGTCCTGGCCGATATGCGGCAGCCCACGCCCATGGACCGGCTCGTCTGCGGGGATGTGGGCTACGGCAAGACCGAGGTGGCCCTGCGGGCCGCTTTCCTTGCGGTCAGCCACGGCAGGCAGGTGGCGGTCCTGGTCCCCACCACGATCCTGGCGGAGCAGCACGGGGCCACCTTCCGCTCCCGCTTCCAGAGGTATCCGGTGAACATCGCCTGCCTGAGCCGGTTCCGCTCCCGCAGCGAACAGGCCGCCATCCTGGAGGGTCTGAGATCGGGGACGATCGACATCGTCGTCGGCACGCACCGGCTGCTGCAGAAAGATGTCGCCTTCAAAAACCTGGGCCTGCTGGTGCTGGACGAGGAGCAGCGGTTCGGGGTGCGCCACAAGGAGCGGCTCAAGAGCCTGCGGGCCTCGGTCGACGTGCTGGCCCTCACCGCCACCCCGATCCCCCGGACCCTGCACTTGTCGCTTGCGGGCATCCGGGACATCAGCCTGATCCAGACCCCGCCCGAATACCGCAAGGCGATCATCACCTACATCTGTGAGTTCGACCGCGTCGTGATCGCCGAGGCCGTCCGCCGCGAGCTCAAGCGGGGAGGGCAGGTCTTCTTCGTGCACAACCGCATCGAGGACATCCACGAAATGGCGGAGACGGTCCGCGAGCTGGTGCCCGAGGTGCGGCTTGATGTGGCGCACGGCCGCATGGCGGAGGAGGAGCTGGAAGGGGTCATGCTGCGGTTTATCCACCGGGAGATCGATCTGCTCGTGTGCACCACCATCATCGAGTCCGGCCTCGATATCGCTACGGCCAACACCATGATCGTCAACCGGGCCGACTGCTTCGGGCTGGCCCAGATGTATCAGCTCCGCGGCCGGGTCGGACGATCCGAGGAGCAGGCCTACGCCTATTTGCTGATTCCCGATGAAAGCGGGCTCAGTGCCGATGCCCGCAAGCGGTTGAAGGTCCTGATGGAACACTCGGACCTCGGGGCCGGCTTCCAGATCGCCATGAACGACCTGGAGATCCGGGGCGGCGGGACGATATTGGGAGCCTCGCAGTCCGGCCATATCGCCGCCGTGGGCTACGACATGTTTCTGAAGCTCATGGAAGATGCCATGGCCGAGTTGAAGGGGGAACCGGTGCACCAGCCCCTGGATCCCGAGGTGAACATCCCCGTATCGGCCTTCTTCCCCGAGGGCTACATTCCGGACATCGACCAGCGCATGCTGCTCTATCGCCGACTGGCGCGGGCGGAGGAGCTTCAGGAGATCGCCGACCTGCGCAATGAAATCACCGATCGTTTCGGCCCCCCGCCGGCGGAGGCGAGCCATCTCCTGTTCAAAATCATGCTCAAGGTGCTTGCGCGCAAAGCCGGCGTCTCCCGGATCGATCTCAAGGAGCAGCGCCTGGTGATCGGATTCTCTCCCGACCACCAGGATAATCCCTCCGGGCTGGTCGGCATGATTACGGCCGATCCCGGGCGGTTCGAGCTGACCCCGGACCACCTCCTCAAGGTGCGGCTCGTCCCGGGCGGGCCGCTCGGCCAGCTGGACCAGGCCAAAAACATCTTGCAAGCGATGCGCCGTCATGTTAATAATGAAGAAAATTAAAATCTTATCCTTTATTTCCAGCGCCATGCTCTGCCTACTGGCCTGCGGGTCGGGCGGTCCGGTCGAGCCCGAGGAGTACCTGATCCGCTCCGGGGAGCGAACGGTTACCGCCCGTGAGTTTCTCCAGGCGCTTGAGATTGCCAAAACGGCCTATCCGGACAGCCTGGAGCCCGGGAACAGGGGTATGGCAGCGGCGCGCTCCAGTCTGCTCGAGGAGATGGCAATCGAGCTTGTTCTGCTGCAGCGCGCAGACGAGCTCGGGCTGGCGGTAACCGATGCCGAGCTCGAGTCGGCGGTCGCTGCCGTGGCCGCCGACTACCCGCCCGGGGTGTTCGAGCAAACCCTGGTGGAGTCCGCCGTGAGCCGCGACGCCTGGCGGAAGCGCTTGCAGGTGCGGCTCCTAATGGAAAAGGTGATGGAATCCGACCTGCAGGGGCAGGCCGGCATCACGGCCGAAGAGGTGGCGGCCGCCTACGAGCGCCACTACCGCGGTCGT
>JALOOS010000351.1 GCA_025454275.1 Desulfobacterales bacterium
GGGCGTCGTGGGGTTCTTCCTGGTGATCGCCGCCATCATCCTGGCCGTCGAGGGCCTCAAGGCGCTCAATCGCTACCGCGGCGTGAAGGCCAAGCCCGTCCCGGCATGAGGGGCCGATCGCAGACGGCCGTCGGGCGGCCGGAGGCGTGTCCGAAACAGCGCCGGCCGCCCGGGTTCACCACCTAGTCGACACCGATGCGGAGAGGAGATCGAGAGACCATGACCGAACAGGAAAAGAAAAAAAAGGGCGGAATCTTCCAGGCGGTCAAGGAGTTCGTCTACGGGGTGGCCGCTCACGACTCGGCCCGGTTTGCCTTGAAAAGCAGGGCGAGCATGGAACACCTGTTCATCCTGATCACCATGGGGGACATGCTCGGCGTCCCGATCCTGCCGCCCTACTACTCGCTCAGGCTCTTGCCCTATGTGGTGCCGCAGATTTCCACCTGGAAACGGCGCATGCTCCGGGAAAAAGACGGAGGAGTGCGATGTCTCTGATCAAGATATTCGACCAGTACCCGGATCGCCGCTACATCATGTTCGGCGGCAAGGGCGGCCTGGGCAAGACCACCTTCTCGGCGGCCACGGCCTACTTCCTGGCGAAGACGGGCAAAAAAGTGCTCGTCTTCTCGGTGGATCCCCAGGCCTCCCTGAGCGATATTTTCCAGCGGGACATCTTCGGCAAGGGCCCCACCGAAATCATGCCCAACCTGTTTGCCCAGGAGATCGACGCGGACCGCCGCGTCAGGGAATACCAGCAGGAGATCCGCAAGAAGATCCTCGACATGTACGGGATGGAGAAGATCCCCGAGGAGATCGAAAGCTACATCCAGGCGGCCGCGGCCGAGCCGGCCATGGAGGAGAGCGCCATCTTCGACGAGGTGGTGGACATCGTCGTCAAGGGCGGCTACGACTACTACATCTACGACCTGGTGCCGCTCGGCCATGCCCTCTACTATCTCAGCATGGCATCCGTCTACGATGCCTGGATCGACAAGATCACCCACCTGCGCCAGCAGATGCGCGAGTACGACCAGGTCGCGGCGACCATCCGCCGGGACAAGGAGCTCGACGAGGATGCGATCCTGAACGAACTGCTCTACATCAAGGAGCGCATCAACAAATCATCGTCCATTCTCACCGACAAGAAGCGCACCGCTTTTTTCTTCGTGGTCACCGCCGAGCAGATGGTGATCACCGACACGGTCAAGGCCGCCGGCCTGTTCGCCAAGTTCGATGTGCCCCTGTCGGGCTATATCGTCAACCGGGTCCTGCCCCAGGAGCTGAAAGGCCAGAACATCCCGGAGTACTTGAAAAACCGCCTGACCATGCAGGACCACTACCTCAAGGTGATCGATGCCACTTTCAAAAACGAGATCCTGGCGGAGGTGCCGGAAATGGAGCGGGATGTGACCGGCCTGCCCATGATCGAGAAGGTCGCCGTCAGCATGTTCGGCGCGCTGTGAACGGGAGGAGGACCGCGATGAACCCGATCACTGTCAGCATGACCCGTTTCATGCAGGAGCACCCGAAGCTCAAGTACATCTTCTTCGGCGGCAAGGGGGGGGTCGGCAAGACGGTCATGGCCGGCGCCGCGGCCCTGTGGGCGGCCAAGCAGGGCAAACGCACGCTGCTCGCCTCCACCAACCCCGTCCACAGCCTCTCCAACCTCCTCGAAAAAGACGTCTTCGGCAAGACCGCCATGGTCTGCGACCAGGAGAACTGCTTCGCCTTCGAGATCGACACCAAGGACACCATCGAGCGCTCCAAGCAGGAGATCCGCGAGAAGATCAACTGGTTCCTCAAGTTCGCGGACATCACCACCCAGGCCGAGGAGTTCATCGAGTCGGCCACCATGAACCCGGCCTTCGCCCTGTGGGTCGACAAGATGCTGAAGAGCCGTGAGGAGGCGAAGTCCCTGCGGGAGCTGCTCTCCTTCTCGAAGAAAAAGGAGGCGGACCCCCTGATGGACTACCTCCTCGGATTCAAGGAGCGCATGGCCAGGGCCAAGGAGCTCCTGACCGACGAGGCGCTCACCGCCTTTTTTTTCGTCACCCTGCCGGAAAGCCTGCCGATCGCCGTGATCACGCGCTTCATCAACTGGTTCCACGAGTTCGGGATCCCGGTGGGCGGAGTGATCGTCAACGGCGTGATCCAGAAGGAGCAGGTCGCCGACGATGCCGCCGCGTTCGTGCACAACCGCATCGCCATGCAGCAGGAGCACCTGCAGGAGATCTGGCGAATCTTCGGCGAGCGGGTGCGGGCCCTGCTGCCGCTATTCGAGACCGAGATCAAGGGCGCCGCAACGCTCCACCGTCTGGAGTCAAGCCTGTTTGCCTGACGCCCTCCCCGCCGGCGAGGGGCATAGAGCCGCACCTGCGGTTGGACCCTATGCCCTTTGCCTTTTCAGATGTCCACGCGCGCCAGGTCGGTCAGGTCCCGCTCGCGCAGCGCGCTGCGCTTCCAGCGCTGGATCGAGGGCAGGACGTAAGGCAGAAGGCGCATGGAGTAGTAGGGGGGCAGGATGGGCAGACCGATCAGGTCGCCGAAGACGATGAGCATGAATAGATGGTCCAGATCCCCGCGGGCGTGTCGGGTTTCGACGGCAAGCTCGTGGACCGTCATGCCGTAGAAGAACTCCCGCAGCGCTTTGCGCAGCGCGTCCCAACGGCCCTTCGGCTCCTCGGGTTGAGGCCTTTCGTTTTCCATGCTGCGAGCGGGCCCTCCGCGTGATGACCGCACCCCGGTTTTGTCACCATAACAGAACCAGCGGCGTTTGGCCACCCTTAAGCGGCTCAATCCGTTTCGATTTCCATGTTGACAAACCTGCGCGATATCGATTAACTGCCGCCATCGCAGCCACAACCCCATTTTCGACCTCGCACGCAGCCGGCGGGTCCGGGAAGTCATCTGCGCGGATGCGAGCCTGAAGGGCTGGGAGGCGTTCGCCGCGCGCACCGATACCGCCAAGATCACCCCGGTCGAAATCGATGCCTCCTCCAGGGCGGAGCTGATCCGCCTCCTGGGGCAGGGCATCGACGCCGCCATCGATCTTCTGCCCCTGCCCCTGATGCTGAACGCCTTCGAGGCCGCCATCGAGACCCGCGTCCCCCTGGTCAGCACCAACTACGGCAAGCCCATTCATCACCTGCACCCAAAGGCCCAGGCCGCAGGCGTCCGACTGATGCCCGAGTGCGGGCTTGACCCCGGGATCGATCTCGTCATCTGCGGCCACGCGGTGAAACAGTTCGACGAGCTGCACGTGCTCAACTCCTACTGCGGCGGATTCCCCGAAAAAAAGGCTTGCACCAACCCCCTTAACTATAAGATCAGCTGGAACTTCGACATGGTGCTGCGGTCCCACAAGCGAGCGGCCGTCTTCATCAAGGAGGGCCGCCGGATCGAGGTCCCGGCCGAGCGCCAGCACGAAAACGAGATGATCCACACCCTGGAGTTCCCCGGCCTGGGGAAGCTCGAGGCGATCCCCAACGGGGATGCGGCCTTTTACACCGAACTGCTGAAAGTGGGGGCGGGAATCCGCGAAGCCGGGCGCTATTCGCTGCGCTGGCCGGGCTGGTGCGCCTTCTTCGCCGCCATCAAGCGCCTGGGGATGCTCTCCGACGAGCCGCTCGAGGGGATCCGCCCGCCGCTCACCCCCCACGAGTTCATGGTCAAGCTGCTCGAGCCCCAGCTGCAGTATGCGGAGGACGAAAAGGACCTCGTGGCCATGATCAACCTCTTCTCCGGCCTCAAGAACGGCCGGAAAAAGACTCTCACCTCGACCCTGCTGATCGAGCGCGATCTCTCCTCCGGGCTCTTCGCCATGAGCCGGGGGGTGGGCTGCCCGGCCAGCATGGCGGCCCAGATGCTCGCCGCCGGTGAGATCCGCGGTACAGGCGTGCTCAACCCCGCCGTGGATATCCCGCACGGACCCTTCATGGCGGGGTTGCGGGAGCGCGGCATCGTTGTGCATGAGACCGAAGTGGTGGCATAGCGGCCCTTCAACCCCAACCCGAAAAAGGAGGCGTGGCGTATGAAAAAAATCAGTGTGGTGATGGCGTTTCTGATGATCCTTGGAATGGCGTCCGTTGCCGCGGCCGGAACCCTGGATGAGATTGCGCAGAGAGGGGAGCTGCGGGTCGCCTGCCAGACCCAGGGCCCGCCCTTCAGCTTCATCGACAAGAACGGCAAGCGGACCGGCAGCTCGATCGAGCTTGCCGAGATGCTCGCCAAGGATATGGGCGTCAAGGTGGTGTTCCTGGACTTCGACTGGGACGGCCTGATCCCGGCCCTGCTCTCCAAGAAGGCCGACATCCTGGCCGCCGACATGACCCCGACGATCAAGCGGGCGATGAAAATCGCCTTCACCAGGCCTTTCATGTACACGGGCAGCGTCGTCTTCGTTAAGGCCAATAGCCCCATCAAGAGCATTGCGGATGCGAAAAAGGCTGGGCTCAAGGCCGCGGTGCTCCTCGGCTCGACCGGCGAGAACGAGGCGAAGAAGGCCTTTCCCCAGGCGGAGCTGAAATCCTACAAGGGTGGCGGCCCCCTCCTGCTCGACGCGGTCATGCAGGGCCAGGCCGATTTCGGGGTGAACGATGCCTCCGCGGTCGTGGGAGGGCTCGCCAACTACCCGCCGAACAGCATCCGGATCCTTCCCGATCAACTCTCCAAGGAGCCGCTCGCTTTTGCGGTGCGCTACGACTCGATGGATCTCCTGGAGCTGATGAACCTGTTCCTGCACAACGCGGGCCTCGACGGCCGCCTGGAGCAGAACCTCAACTACTGGGTCAATACGCT
>JALOOS010000099.1 GCA_025454275.1 Desulfobacterales bacterium
CGCTGAATGCCGGCGGGCAGTCTCTTCGTATCGAAAGGGATCGCCTCGGCAGCGCAGGCAGCGTGCAGCGCGACCAGAAAACCGATGAGGGTGCTGTCCCAGGCGGAGACCGCATCCGCATCGACGGCGATGGGGTTTGCGCCCGGAAGGGAGCGGGCCTGCCGGATCACCTCGTCGGCGGACGGGACGGGGCCATCGATCTTCCAGCGGCCGGTGAGATGCACGATAAGGCCCGCCGGGGCTGCTGGTACGCAGCGGGCAGCGGCTTCGTCCGCGGCAATGCCAGGATCGGATGGGAGTCTTGTCTCCGTTATGCGGATCACGCCCTTTCGAAGGTAATCGCCGTACCCTCATTGCCTTATTAGAGCTCCTGCTGTCTGTCAACCCGCCGATCGCAGTTTCCCCTTAAGAATTATAAAGCATTGGGCGATATTGCATGCGAGGGGCGTTCTATGAGCTCCCTTGAAACAATACTTTCCGACACGGCCATGGCGCCATGGGATCGGTTCGTATCCGGAATTTAAAGACTGGCATGGTGCTGGCGGACGATGTCAAAGACATCAAAGGCCGCCTGCTCCTGCCCAAGGGCCGGCCCATCGGGCCGGAGCACATCCGGATTTTCAAAATCTGGGGCATCCCGCAGGTGCCGGTCCTCGAATCGCCTCAGGGTGAGAGCGAGCCTGAGGCACCGGCGATCGATTCGACCCGGTTGGAGGCGGCCCGGAAAAAGCTGGAGGAGCGGTTCCGGCTGACCGACCGGCGGCATCCCGCCATAGAGGAGATTTTTGCCCAGGCGCTCCAGGTGGCGGCCTCCGGCGCCTTCCCCGCGGTTGCGGGTCCTCCCCTGCCGGAGGCGCAGGCGGCTGCGGAACAGCCGGCGCAGCCTTATGACGATTTTCTGAAAAAACTGATCGAGCGCAACATCCTGCTGCCGGAGATCCCTTCGATCGTCTTCGAGTTGAACGAGGTGATCTCCAACCCGCTCTCGACGGCCGATCAGATGGCCCAGGTCATCAACAAAAGCCCGAGCCTGACCGCCCAGCTGCTCCGGATCGTCAACTCCTCCTTTTATGGGCTTCCGGCGCGCGTGGAGCGCGTCTCCCTGGCGGTGACCCTGATCGGCACCCGGGAGCTGTCGACGCTGGCCATGGGCATCAGCATCATGTCGCTCTTCCGTAAGATCCCCAGCCGCCTGTTGAACATGCAGCTCTTTCTGCAGCACAGCCTGGCCTGCGGAATCGTCTCCCGGCTGCTGGCCGCAAACAAAACCATGCGTCAGACCGAGCAGATGTTCACCTCGGGGCTCCTGCACGACCTGGGCCGGCTGGTCACCTTCATCTATTTCCCCAACGAGATCCTCGCCTGCATGGGCCGGGCCGCGCGCGCGGGGATGAGCCTTTCGGCCGCGGAAAAAAACCTCTTCGGCTGCCACCACGGCCAGATCGGCATGCAGATGCTCCATCAGTGGCGGCTGCCCGTGAGCCTGGAGCACAATGTCCGCTATCATCACGAGCCGGCGGAGGCGCCGGACCCCCTCTCCGCCGCACTGATCCACGTGGCGGACCTGCTCGTGAACGCGCTCGGCATCGGCAGCAGCGGTGAGCGTTGCGTTCCTCCCCTGGACCCGCAGGCCTGGGAGGCGTCGGGGCTTACGGCCGACTGCTTTGAAACCGTGGTTCAGCAGACCCTCCACCAGTTCAAGACGCTGGATTTCCTGCTGCAGGTGAAGGCCGTATGAGCGAGACCCCGCGACTGGACCCTGAAAAGCTGCTCGCACGCATCGAGTACCTGGAGGAGAACCGCCGCTTCGTGCAGAACGTGCTCGAAATGGCCATTTCGCTCGTCGATTTCCAGGAGAACATCGTCAGCAGCTGCGGTCCCGAAACCATCCTGGAGGAGGCCGAAAAGCGCATCCGCTACCTGATCCCCTTCCAGGCCAACGCCCTTTACCTGGTCGATCCGGACAGCTCGGACTTCCGGCTGACGGTCTGCAGCCCGCCCGGCTTCCGGCAGTTCATCACGGCCGAGATGGAAGAGCTGATCGAAAAGGGGTTTTTCGCATGGGCTATCCGTGAACGGCGCGGGATCATCGTCACTCCGGATCACCATACCACTCCGGTGGTGATGCATGTCATCGCCACCCATTCGCGCATCCGCGGCATGTTCATCGGCCAGCTCGACCCTGCGCGCCAGCAGATCCCGGATACCGCCCTCACGCTGCTCTCGATCATCCTGCTCAACACCGCCAACGCCCTCGAGAGCCTGGAGTTCTGCCGGCTGCTGCGCCAGCAGAACTCGATCCTCGAGCGCAAGGTGGAGGAGCGCACCCAGGCCCTGCAGGAGTCCGAGCGGCAGATGCAGCAGGTGATCAAGCTTCAGGCCATCGGCACCCTCGCCGGGGGCATCGCCCACGACTTCAACAATATCCTTTTTCCCATCATCGGCTACACGGAGCTGGCCCTGGACGACGTGCCCGAAGAGAGCCCGACCCACAAAAGCCTGCAGGAGGTGCTCAAGGCCGCCAACCGCGCCAAGGAGCTCGTCCAGCAGATCCTCACCTTCAGCCGCCAAAGCGGCCGCGAACGCAAGCCGACCCGGGTCTCGGAGATACTGCGCGAGGCGCTGAAGCTCCTGCGGGCCTCCATCCCCACGACCATCGAGATCGCCTCCGTCATCGCCGACGCCGAGCCGAGCGTCATGGGAGACCCGACCCAGATTCACCAGATCATCATGAATCTCTGCACCAACGCCTACCATGCGATGCAGGAGACCGGCGGCCGCCTCGAAATCACCCTCGAACCGGTGGAGATCGGCTATGAGGAGGCCGTGCGCCGGATCGGCATCCAGATGGGGCCGCATCTGCATCTCGTGGTGAAGGACGAAGGGGTCGGGATGGACGCAACGGTGATGGACCGTATTTTCGAGCCCTATTACACCACCAAAGAGCCGGGCAAAGGGACCGGCCTGGGGCTATCCGTCATCCACGGGATCGTGAAAAATCACGGCGGCTTCATCACGGTGGAGAGCACTCCCGGCCGCGGGAGCAGCTTCCATGTTTACCTGCCCGCGATCGAAGAAGCCGCCGAGGACGCCGCCCGCGATGCGGTTTGCGCCGAGGCGGCCGGCCAGGAGCGTATCCTGCTCGTGGACGATGAGGAGCCGATCGCGACCATGGAAAAGCAGATGCTGGAGCGGCTGGGCTACCGGGTGACGGCCTGCACCGGCAGCTCCGAGGCCCTCTCGACCTTCTCGGCGGACCCCGACCGGTTCGACCTGGTGATCACCGACATGACCATGCCGCTCATGACCGGCGAGGGCCTGGCCCGGCGGCTGCTGGATCTCCGGCCGGAGCTGCCGGTGATCCTCTGCACCGGCTACAGCGAGATGATCAACGAGGAGAAGGCCATGACCATGGGCATCCGCAAATTCATCCTCAAGCCCGTCGTCATGAGCGAGCTCTCCGCCGCGGTCCGCAGCGCCCTGGAGTCCCGCCCCCCCCGCTGGCCGTCCCGCCCGCCGGAGGACCTGGAGCGCGCGGCACCGGCCCCGCTTTTCTCCTGACCCCCCTCTTCCGGCGCCGCAGGTTTCGGATCCGATCCGCTTACAACAGTTGACGTCGGCCCCGGCCGGGGCCATATTGCCCGGGCGGATCAACAGGATCCGCCACCCTGACCCCCTTGTACCATAGGAGGGCGCATGCCGCGGCACACCCATCGTTTCGTGGAAACCTACACCGGACTGGTCGGCTTCGGGCTCGACCGGCCGACCGACGAACACACCTTGGCGGTTTACCTGCAGAAGTTTTCAGACGACGCCCTGCTCAAGCTGCTCCTGCCGCGCCTGAGCGCCGCGGAGCTCACGGAGATCTTTGACCTGATCAACCGCCTGATGCGCCGCCACATGAGCGAAGAGGAGTATCACCGTCTTTTTCTTAAAGAGGGTTAAGAGGTGAGCGGATGCTGACCGAACGACAGCTGGAAAACTATGCCGAGGTGCTCTGGTGGGCTCTCACCACAGCCCGCCGCAACCGGTTCCGCAAGCAGGAGATCGTCCAGGTCCGGTTCCATGCCGGCGCCATACGACTGGCCGAGCTCCTCTATCGCAACCTGCTCCGCGAGGGGTTGAACCCCGTGCTGCGGATAGCCGGCACTCCGGAGATGGAGCGGCAGTTCTACCGGCTCGCCGGCCCATCGCAGCTGGCCTTCATTCCACCCGGCGAAGAGCGGCTCATGCAGCGGCTGAACGGCGGGATTTTCCTGCATGCGCCCGACTCCCTGACCCACCTCAAAGAGACCGATCCGCGAAAGATCGCCCGGACGGCGGTCTCGCAGAAACCGCTCCGGGCCATCCTGGAGCGGCGCGAAGCCCGGGGTGAGTACGGCTGGACCCTCTGCATGCTTCCGACCGCGGAGCTCGCCCGCCGGGCCGGTACGACGCTGCGCAGCTACACCCGAGAGGTGGTGAAGGCCTGCTTCCTGGACAGTCCCTCCCCGGTCGCACGCTGGGTCGAAATTCACCGCCGGGCGTCAGAGATCAAAAACTGGCTGGATCGGATGAAGGTCAAGGCGTTTCACATCGAATCCGCCGGGGTGGACCTGCAGCTGGTGTTGGGCGAACGGCGCCGCTGGGCGGGGATCTCCGGCCGTAACATCCCGAGTTTCGAGCTCTTCGTCAGCCCGGACGGGCGGGGCACCCGCGGCCGGTTCTTCGCCGACCAGCCCTCCTTCCGCAGCGGGAACATCGTCCGGGGCGTGCGCCTGGAGTTCGACCGGGGTCGGGTGGTGCGGGCCACCGCCGAAGAGGGTGAGGAGTTCCTCAGGCGCCAGCTCGCCATGGATGCCGGCGCCCGCCGGGTGGGAGAGTTCTCTCTCACGGACAAGCGGTTTTCGCGCATCAGCCGCTTCATGGCCAATACCCTCTACGACGAGAACTACGGCGGGCCCTTCGGCAACTCCCACATCGCCCTGGGTTCATCCTACGCCGTCACCTATGCCGGTCCGACCCACCGCTTGACGGCGGCCCTGCGCGAAAAACTCGGGTTCAACGACTCGGCCCTGCACTGGGACTTGGTCAATACCGAAAAGAAACGGGTGAGTGCCCTCCTGGCGGACGGCTCACGGCAGGTGGTCTACGAAGACGGTCTGTTTAAAAACTGAGCGGAATCTCAGCACGCGGGCAGCGCCGGGCATTTTTCCCCGAAAGGCGAAGCGGTTGAGGGTTGGGGAGAGCGAAGCGATTCCGCCACCCCTTTGACGCAGTCCACCAGTTTTTGAAGTGAAAAGGGTTTGGCCAGCACCCGGTCAAAACCGGTATCGCTCAAAAACCAAGGAGTTCCCGACATGCCGATGACCGGGGTGCGGCGGCGCGGAGTGGAGCGGATGTGCCGCAACACCCCCAGCCCGTCCACTTCCGGCATGAGAACATCGGTGATCACCAGATCGAAGCAGCCGCTTTCGAATTTTCGAATCCCCTCGCGGCCGTCCTCCGCCGTTTCCACGCAGTGGCCATGACGAACCAGTGCCGCTTCGATCAGTCCTGAAATCCCCTTCTCATCTTCGATCACCAGAACCGAGCTCATACCCCTCCACGCGCACTGAGAAGACCGGTTGGGTCGGGCAACTTGAGGCGGGATAAATAGCCGCTGGCGCTCTGCCTGTCAAACCAGGATATCCGGGGCCGGGTACGATCGGGAATCAGTTTATGAACAAGTTTTATCATGCTGAAAAAATTTTGATTTCATACGAAGGGCGCCCATAAACGGCTAATTTTCCGAACAAAGGCGGGGTGGACAGGAGTTGCATTGATATCGAATTGTTAAGGGATATTGTGGTGGGGCGGCCCCGCCGGCGGAGGGCCGATTTGCTACGCTGATCTTTGATTTTCTCGTATTTTCAAAAAGGGTGTTGTCAAACGGCGCCTCAGACTGCACTCCGGTGTCGTGCGGGATTTATGGGAGGGAAGAGCTCCTCAGACCTTGTATTTGCCGAAATCCTCCGTCGATAGCTTCTCGAGATAATCCGCCCACTTCTTACCCTCCTCGCTCGTGTCGGCGACCTCCACGTCGCCCTCACGCAGCTTGGAGTGCTGCAAAACCACATCGTCCACGAAGATAGGGGCTTGAAACCTCAGGGCCAGTGCGATGGCATCGCTCGGCCGTGCGTCCATGTCGAAGCTGCCCTTCTTGGAGACGAAATAGATGCGTGCGAAAAAGGTATTGTCCTTCAGGTCGCACACCTCCACTTTGGAGATCGATGTGCCCAGCAGCTCGCTGAAATTCTTGAAAAGGTCATGGGTCATCGGCCGCTCGTATTTTATGTTCTGAAGGGCCGAAGCGATCGAGGTGGCCTCGAGCAGACCGATCCAGATCGGAACCGCCTGCTCGCCATCCTCGGTTTTCAGGATGATGATGGGCGTGTTCGATGTCGGGTCCATGGTCAGGCCGGCAACATTCACTTTATGCAGCATCGTGTGCGCCTCCCTTTTCTGTTCCGTCGGGGCCCGCA
>JALOOS010000100.1 GCA_025454275.1 Desulfobacterales bacterium
AAGGCAGCGGCCATCACCGGAACGCTCTCCCGCCAGCCCAGGATGGGCACCTCGTGGGTGCGGTAGAGGGGCCCGAGCACGCGTGAGATGGGGGGCGCGCAGACGAACACCGGCTGCGAGCCCAGCGTTTCGAGCACCTGGTAGAGGGCGATGGCGCCGAGCGGGCCGTCCGTCTCGAAGCTGCCGATCACGGGAAACCCCGTTCCCATCACCACGCGTCCCCGGTTGGTGAGGACGATATCGGCCGCTCGGAGGCAATAGCCCTCCGCCAGGGCGCTGCGGATCCGCTCCATGCCCCGGCTGCCGTGCTGGAGGATGGTGTCCTCGATGGATTTCGAAAACGTGTTCATGCCGCATCCCCGCTCGAGCGGCGGGGCTAAAAGCTCAGCACGGTGCTGGCGCATGCCAGGTCGATCAGTTCATCCCCCTTGGCCATGCGCGCGCCCTTGACCAGATCCTCTGCGGTGACCTGCCGCGTCACGGCACACGGGGTGCATACCAGGATCGGCACCTCCCACTCCTGGAGGAAGGCCAGGTGGTCGTCGGCCGAGTCTCCGGTGGCGGCCCGCATGTGCTGAATGATCCCCTTTTTAGCGAGGTAGACCGCCTCGTCCAGAAGGAACACTACGACCTTCTTTCCTTTTTTCTGCGCCACGACGGCGAAGAAAAGGGCGCGGGTGGCCCGGTTGGGGTTGTCGGTTCCGCAGGAGAGCATCACGAGAACCTGATCGTTCATGGGGGTTCCTCCTTTTGGTAGGGTGGGTGGGCAATTCCGCCGGGGATCATTGCCCCGGCGCGATAATCTGAAACCCGGTCATCGAACGGTATCACCGGGTTCGGCCATCACCTCGGAAATGACGGGCTCATAGGACGGGTCACGGCCGTAGGTGCGGGCGGCATAGATCCGGATGAGCCAGAAGGAGACAGCCAGGAACAGGAGGCCCACTCCCGCCGCTGCGGCGTCCGCGTTCCGGACAGGGACGATAAGGGGCCCGAGCGCGGCACCGAGCACGAGGGCGAGCACGGGAATGAGGTAGAGAATGGCGGAGGCCTTCGCTTCGCCTTCCGTGCGGTAGGTGATCCGAACCCGTTGCCCGGCGGTCGCACGAAGCGGGTTTCGGGCCGTGACCACCATCCACTCCTTGCCGAACGGGCTGCAGATGCCGGCGCAGGAGCAGGCGGCGCACTGGGCGCCGCGCCTCATTCTCACGCGGGCGGAGCGGCCATCGTCCGCGATCACCTCGCCGAATTCGCTGCGCTCCCGGCTCATGGACCGCCGGCCCCCCGCCGGCATAGGGCCGCCATCGCCGTCGGGGCGGATAGAATCGCCGGGAGGGCCGGCTCCCATGAACTCGCCGCGGGCGGCGCTGTTCGCCTCATGCCGCCTTCTTTTCTGCCTCGCGGGAGAGCACCACCGCCTGGATGATGTGGGTGGGGCATTTTTCGAAGCAGAGGCCGCATCCCGTGCACGTGGCGGGATCCACGACCGCAAGGAACCGGTCGATCTCGACCGCCTTTTCGGGGCAGACCTTCTTGCAGAGCCCGCAGGCGATGCAGCCCACCTCGCAGATCTCCTTCACCTCCTTGCCCGGGTCGTGCGAGCCGCAGAAGGCGGCCGCCTTCTGGGAGACCGGGATCAGCCGGGGAATGTGCCGGGGGCAGATGGCCTGGCAATTGCCGCACCCGGTGCACCGGGACGCATCTACGAGCGGAAGCCCGTCGGGGCCCATGCGCAGGGCGTCGAAATAGCAGGCCTGAACGCAGGTGCCCAGGCCGAGGCATCCGTAGCGGCAGGCCTTGTCGCCGCCCGAAACCAGCTCGGCCGCGCGGCAATCCCGGATCCCCAGGTAGAGGAACCGGCGCTGGGCGCGGGCGGCGTCGCCCTGGCAGAAAATCTGAGCCACCCGGCGTTCGAGGGTGCCGACGGAGATGCCCAGCATGGCGCCGATGCGCTGGGCCAGGGCGTCGCTGGCGGCCTTGCACGCGTTGGCCGGGGCGTTGCCCTGGACAATGGCCGCGGCCAGGTCCGTGCAGCCGGCGAATCCGCAGGCTCCGCAGTTGGCACCCGGCAGCATGTCGGCCACCTCGTTGATGCGCGGATCGACGTGGACATAGAACAGCTTGGCAGCCACGCCCAGGATCAGGCCGGCCGCCATTCCGATGGCGCCCACCGTCAGGACGGCGGTCAGTACGGGTTCCATGGTGCGACTCCTTGCGGGGCTCAAACCATCCCGAGTAGGCCGGCGAAACTCAGCCCCATCATACCGGCGGTGATCAGGGTGATGGGCACCCCCTTGAGCGGTCGGGGAACCCGCCCGGTGGCATCCATCCGCTCGCGCAGCCCGGCCATGAACACCAGCACCAGGCCGAAGCCGACCGCCGAGGCCAATGAGAACACCAGCGTCTCCATGAAGGAATGATCTTCCTTGATGTTCAGCACCGCCACACCGAAAACCATGCAGTTGGTCGTGATCAGGGGCAGAAAGATGCCGAGCGCCCGGTACAAGGGCGGGGCCACTTTCTGCATCACGATTTCCACGAATTGCACCAGGGCGGCAATCACGAGGATGAAGACCAGGGTCTGCAGGTATTCGATGCCCAGCACATCTAAGATGGTGCGCTGGATGATCCAGCAGGTGGTTCCGGCCATGGTCGCCACGAACACCACCGCGGCCCCCATGCCGACGGCGCTTTCGAAAGAGCTCGTCACCCCCACCACCGGGCAGTTGCCCATGAAGCGGATCAGCACGATGTTGTTGATGAACATCGCGGCCACGATCATCAAGAGGTACTCTTGCATGCCGGTATCCTCAAAAAATGCTGTGTGCAGACAGGCTACACCGTTTTCTTTTCGATTTTGGCCGATATGACGTTCATGGCCCCCAGGATCAGTCCGAAAATGACAAACGCCCCCGGCGGGCGGAGCAGGAAACCGAACCCCGGGTATCCCTCCGGCATGACCATCATCCCGAGCCAGCTGCCGGCGCCCAGGATCTCGCGCAGGCTCGAGATCACGACCAGCGACAGGGTGAACCCAAGGCCCATTCCCAGCCCGTCGGAGAGCGAGAGAATCACGGGGTTCTTGCGGGCAAAAGCCTCCGCTCGGCCCAGCACGATGCAGTTCACCACGATCAGCGGGATCCAGATGCCCAGGACGAGAAACAACGGGTAAAAATAGGCCTGCATCACCAACTCCACGATAACCACTCCCGTGGCGATGATGCTGATGAAGACGGCAATGCGCACCTTGTCCGGAACGAAGTTGCGCACGGCGGAGATCAGGACGTTGCTCATGCAGAGCACAAAGACGACCGCCATCCCCATGCCCAGGGCGCTTTCGACCTTGGTGGAGACGGCGAGAGCCGGGCAGATCCCCAGGGCGAACCGGAGCGGCGCGATCTCTTTCCAGAAGCCTTTGGTAAATTCGGCAACGATGCGGGCGGCCATGGCGGTGGGCCTCCTCTTCTACAGCCCCAACCGGGGCTTGACGGCTTGATACGTTTCAACCCCCCGGCTGACGGCGGTGCTCACGGCATTGGAAGAGACCGTCGCTCCGGAAATGGCTCCGATGACTCCTCCGGCGGAGGTAAGGTTGAAATTCGAGCTGAGCGGCTTTTTAGCAAACTGGGCCGGGAAATTCGGGTCGTCCGCAATGCGGGTGCCCAGCCCGGGGGTTTCGGACTGGATGGTGACCGCCACGGCCTGGAGGGTGTCCGCCTTCGGGTCGATCGCGATCATCACCCCCACCGGCCCACTGTATCCGGGGCTGCTCGACTCAAAGGCCAGGCTGACTACTTCGCCGCCCTGTTTGGCCAGGAAGAAGGTCGTTTTGAGTTCCCGCCCGTGGGAATCCTTTCCGGTCACGATCTGGATACGGTCGGAGATCGGGTCGTTGTCGAAATCGGGAAGGATCCGCTTCAACGCCGGCTCCTTGATGAACTTGATCTGCTGGTATTCGATCCGCTCCGCGGTGACCATCTTGACCGCGGCCAGACCGCCGGCGCAGACCGCGGTCACGATCGTCAGGACCAGAACCATCTGGATGATTTCGCGCAGCGACACGGGGGGCTATCCTCCTGCCGTCGTGGGGTTGAGCGAATCGGCCGCTTCAATGCCCTCTAAGATCATGGCGCCGGGGCCCTTTCGCTCTACTGTTTGAAGTTCGATCCGAAGACCCGCGGGCGGATCTTGTCGAATGCCGGTGTCAGCATGCTGAGCATGAACACGCTGAAGTAAGCCCCCTCGGGCCACTGGGACCACATTCGGATGGCCACGGTCAGGACGCCGCAGGTCAGGCCGAAGAGCGCCATCCCGCAGCGCGTCACCGGTGAGGTGGTCCAGTCGGTGGCGATGAAGAAGGCCGTCAGCAGGCTACCCCCCGCGAGCAGATGAAACAGGGGACTCGCGTAGGTGTCGGGGTCGAGCAGCCAGAAGATGGACGCAAATCCACTCAGGCCGGCCAGGTAGCTCACGGGGATGGTCCAGGAGATCTGTCGGCGCAGGATCAAAAAAAGGCCGCCGGCCAGTACGGCCACTTTCGAGATTTCGCCGATGGCCCCCGTGATCAACGTCGAGCCCAGAAAAAGATGCTGCCAGGGGAAGGTGTCCGCCAGGTAGGCCGCGCCGTTCTCCTTGAGTTCCATCAGCGGCGAATTCTGGGTCATCATCAGGTCCGAGGTCGGAACGGGCCAGTTGTTCACATGTTCCGGATAGGAGAGCAGCAGTGCCACATAGGCGATAAGCACCCCATTGAACGGGTTGCATCCCAGTCCGCCGTAGACATGCTTTCCCAGCAACAGCATCACCAGGGTACCGAGAGCGACCACCCACCAGGGCATGTACGCCGGCAGCAGCATGGCCAAGATCAGGCCTCCGGCCGCCGCGCTCAAATCATCGATCGCAAGCCTGCGGTTGAAGAGTTTTTGCAGGACGGCATCCCAGAACACCGCGGAGACCATGGCAACCGCAGCGACCCTAAGCGCAGCGGGGCCGAAGACGAGGGTGGCTGCGGCCACGGCCGGCACCAGCGCGATGATCAAGTGCAGCATCATTCGGCGTACGGAGTTGCCGCTGTGCACATGCGGCAAGGTGGATACGACGAACTCGGGTGTTTTCATGACCCGCCCCCTCGATCGGAGAGTCGCCGCTTGGCGAACCTGATGAAATGAACCATGGGGATCCGGACCGGGCACTGATAGGCGCAACAGCCGCATTCGATGCAGGCGAATAGGTCGTATGCCCTTGCCTGCGCCAGCATTCCCTTTTCGGAGAAGCCGGAGAGCAGGAAGGGCATCAAACCCATCGGGCATGCATCCACGCACAGGCCGCATTTGATGCAGACCGCCTCCACCGGTGCGACCACCTCCCGGGGACCCTGAACGGTGATCCCCGCGACCTCTTTGGTCACCGGCAGCTCCGGGCCGGCGGCGGCGGTCCCGCTCATCGGCCCGCCGGCAATGATTTTCCCGCCCGCCTCCGGCCGGATGCCGCAGTGTTCCAGCACCGCGCGGATGGGGGTGCCGATCGCGACCCGGATGTTTTTCACGTGTCCCTCCCGGCCGGCAACGGTGAGGAACCGCTCCACCAGCGGCCGCCCCCGGCCGACGGCCGCCAGGCTCTCCACATCGAGCACCACGGCGCCGATGTCGGCGATGCGGACGCCCTGCGCGAAGGGGACCTCCCGGTTCAGGGCGCGCTTGACCAGAAGGACGTCCACCGCCTGAGGGTATCGATTCTTGAGCGGCAGGATCTCGACCGAATCCCCCCAGGCCGCTCGGGCGGCGGCGATGGCCTCCCCGGCACGGGCATCCACCGTGAGGATGACGCGACGGAGGTCCAGCCGCTTGCGGATGGCCGCGATACCCTCGGTGATCTCCGGGGTCTGTTCCAAGAGCAGCCGGCCGCGGCTGGAAAGAAGCGGCTCGATATCCAGGGCGTTGACGATCAGGGTCGTGACGCGGCGCGCTGCGGCGGCCTCGAGTTTGGCGGCGAGCGGAACTGTAAGGCGGTCGAAATCGACGACCCCCGCCGCCCCCAGGGCCGCGAGGCTCTCCTCCTCCGCCGGGGGGTCTGCCGGCGTGGCCAGTCCGTCGGATTCGATCACGACGGCCGGGGCGGCCGGCCCGTTGAGGGTCGGAAAATGTTTGATGAGCTCCGCCACTTTTCCCGACACGGGGGCATGAATCGACGCCCCGTGCGGGGTGGGGCTCTCACCGATGAGCTGGCCGACTCGGACCGGGTCGTTTTTCTTGACCCGCGGGACGCAAGCCCCGCCCTGGTCCTGCTGCAGAGGCACGATGGCCGCCGGCGGAGGGGGAACCGCCTCGAATGGGCTGTTCAGGCCGGTCGGTGGGCAGGAGAACTGAATGCCGCCCCGTAATTTGCCGCGTTGCATGGTGACGATGCCTTTTGCCGGTTGCAGTTATAGGGGTCTTCCTTGAGGTCCGGGTTGATTCCTATCCCTGAACCCCTTTCAAGTCAAAGATT